>URQL01000042.1 GCA_900550005.1 uncultured Erysipelotrichaceae bacterium | reverse complement strand
GATTTAGAAAGCCGTTATGTAAATGTAATTGATAAATATACGAAATTAAAACTTTTAAAAATAACGGATGGACGTTTGCAATCAACAAGTCAAGGAATGGATTTGCTTGATTTTATTTTATTGGATTTGTAGTAAAAAAAGAATAAATAAAAAAATGAAAATCTAGCACTAAAATGTTGACAGTGCTAAAAATGATGCTATAATATACTTAGCACCAGATGATAAGGAGTGCTAAAGGTGGTGACATCGTGCTTACGCAAAGACAAACAACAATCTTTAAAGCTATTGTCGAAGCCTTTGTTGAAACGGCAGAACCGGTTGGTTCGAAATATTTATTAGAACGGTATCAGTTACCTTATTCAAGTGCAACCATTCGTAACGAAATGGCGGCCTTAGAGGAATATGGATACTTAGAAAAAACCCATACATCATCGGGGAGGATTCCTAGTGTTGAAGGGTATAAATATTATGTGGAAACAATGACGCGGCCAAAGATTGAAGATACAGTTAAAAATCAAATGCAGACAATTCTTTCTCATCGAGGAAGGACATTGAATGAAGTTGTACAGGAAAGTTGTGAAATGTTAAGTCAACTTACGCATCTAACTTCCATTGCTTTAGGACCGGATTCAAGAAATGAAGCCTTACAAAATATTGCAGTGGTGCCCATTTCAAATGATAATGTTTCGGTAATCATTGTTACAGATCAAGGACATGTGGAAAATAAAAATTTTATGTTAGATGGACGCTTTAGTTATGAGGATTTAACTTCTTGTGTTAATGTGATGAATGATATGTTGATAGGTACACCCATTAATCAAGTCATTATTAAATTAGAACGAGATGTAAAACCAATCATTTCTACTCGTATACAACAACATGAAATTTTATTTAAAGCTTTCTTGGAAGCTTTTGTGAAATTTGCAAATAAAGATGTCTATTTCTCAGGTAAAGAAAATATGCTTTATCAACCTGAATATAACGATGTAAATAAGTTAAGAAGGTTAGTGAGTGCATTTGAAAATTCACAAATGTGGCAAAATATTCATGTCAGTGATGAAGAAGGTGTTACTGTCAAAATTGGTCAACCACTTCCATTAACAGAATTAGATGATGTTTCCGTTATTTCTGGAACATTTAAAACAGGAAATAATTCTACAGGTTCTATTTCCGTTATTGGACCAACAAGAATGCCATACGATCAAGTCGTTACGCTTGTTGATTATGTATCAAAGAATATAGAAAAATTATTTTCTGAAAATGAAGATTAAGAGGTGAAAGAATGGAAAAAGAAGAAGTTGTTCAAGAAGAAAAAGTGGATCAAGAAACTGAACAAACAGCAGAAGAAAATAAAGAAGTAAAAGATGAACCTTCTGTTGAAGAACTTCAAAAAGAACAAATCGCTGCTTTAAGTGCAGAGGTTGATAAATGGAAAACAGATTACTACAAAGTATTTGCAGATATGGAAAACTTAAAGAAACGTTTACAAAACGAACATGCAAATGCTCTTAAATATATGTTACAATCTTTTGCAGAAGATTTACTTCCTGTATTAGATAACTTAGAACGTTCTCAAAATGTTCAAGATCCATCTGATGAAGTAAAATCATTCTTAAAAGGATATGAAATGATTACGAAACAATTTGTTGAAGCATTAAAAAAACATGGTATTGAACATATTGAAGTTGAAGGAAAAGAATTTGATCCTAATTTCCATCAAGCAGTTATGATGGTGAGTGATGAAAACTATGGTCATAATATGATCGTAGAAGAATTACAAAAAGGATATAAATTAAAAGATCGTGTTATTCGTGCTTCTTTAGTTAAAGTAAATGAATAAATAGGAGGATATAAATTATGAGTAAAAAAGTTATTGGTATTGACCTTGGTACAACTAACTCTTGTGTTAGTGTTATGGAAAATGGAGAAGTAAAAGTTATTGCTAACCCAGAAGGTTCAAGAACAACTCCATCTGTTGTATCATTTAAAAATGGTGAAATCATCGTAGGGGAAGCAGCTAAACGTCAAGCTGTAACAAATAAAGACACAGTATCTTCAATTAAAAGACATATGGGCACTGCTTATAAAGAACATGTTAATGGTAAAGATTATACACCACAAGAAATTTCAGCTATGATTTTACAAAACTTAAAGAAAACAGCTGAAGCTTACTTAGGTGAAACAGTTACAAGTGCAGTTATTACTGTTCCAGCTTATTTCAATGATAGTCAAAGACAAGCAACTAAAGATGCTGGTAAAATTGCAGGATTAGAAGTTGAACGTATTATCAACGAACCAACTGCTGCTGCTTTAGCATTTGGTCTAGATAAATTAGATAAAGAACAACGTGTATTAGTTTATGACTTAGGTGGTGGTACATTTGACGTATCTATCCTTGATTTAGCTGATGGTACATTTGAAGTATTATCAACTGCTGGGGATAACATGTTAGGTGGAGATGACTTTGATAAAAAAGTTATGGATTATGTTATTGCTGAATTTAAAAAACAAGAAGGTATTGATTTAAGTAATGATAAAATGGCTATGCAACGTATTAAAGAAGCTGCAGAAAAAGCTAAAAAAGATTTATCAGGTGTAATGCAAACTCAAATTTCTTTACCATTCATCTCTGCTGGAGCTAATGGACCAGTTCACTTAGAAATGACTTTAACTCGTGCTAAATTTGATGAATTAACAAGAGATTTAGTTGAAAGAACAGAAGGACCAGTTAGACGTGCATTAAGCGATGCTGGAATGCAACCAAGTGATATCGATCAAGTATTATTAGTTGGTGGATCTACTCGTATCCCTGCAGTTCAAGAATCTGTTAAACGTTTACTTGGAAAAGAACCTAACAAATCAGTAAACCCAGATGAAGTTGTATCTATGGGTGCTGCTATCCAAGGTGGAGTTATCGCTGGTGACGTTAAAGATGTCTTATTATTAGATGTTACACCACTTTCATTAGGTATCGAAACAATGGGTGGAGTTATGACTGTATTAATTGAAAGAAATACAACAATCCCAACTACAAAATCTCAAATCTTCTCTACAGCTGCAGATAATCAACCAGCAGTAGATATCAACGTATTACAAGGTGAACGTACAATGGCTAAAGACAATAAACAATTAGGTTTATTCAAATTAGACGGTATTGAACCAGCTCCTAGAGGTGTTCCTCAAATCGAAGTAACATTCAATATTGACGTTAACGGTATTGTAAACGTTAAAGCAAAAGATTTAAAATCAAATAAAGAACAATCTATCACTATTCAAAACTCAACTGGTTTAAGTGATGAAGAAATCGATAGAATGGTTAAAGAAGCAGAAGCTAACAAAGCTGATGATGAAAAGAAACGTAAAGATGTTGAAACAAGAAATAAAGCAGAACAAATGATCAATGAAATTGATAAAGCTTTAGCAGAACAAGGTGATAAAATTGATGCTAAACAAAAAGAAGAAGCTACTAAATTAAAAGATGAATTAAAAACTGCTTTAGATAACAATGATATGGCTACGCTTGAAGCTAAGATGAATGAATTAGAACAAATGGCTCAACAAATGGCAGCTTATGCATATCAACAACAACAAAACCCAACGGATGCAAATACTTCATCTAACAATGATGATGTTGTAGATGCTGATTTTCAAGAAAAGAACTAATTAAACTTTTAGCCAAGGGTTTACCTTGGCTTAAGTTATTAATAACGTAAGGATGGTAAAATATGGCAACGAAAAGAGATTATTATGAAGTGCTTGAAGTCGCAAAAGATGCGGATCAACAAACAATTAAAAGAGCTTATCGTAAACTTGCAAAAAAATATCACCCTGATGTGAATAAAGAACCTGATGCAGAAGAAAAATTTAAAGAAGTACAAGAAGCTTATGATGTCTTATCAAATGAAGATAAACGTGCCGCTTATGATCGTTATGGTCATGCTGCATTTGACCAAAATGCAGGTGGTTTTGGTGGAGCCGGAGGTTTCCAACAAGGTTTTGATTTTGATGACTTAGGTGATATCTTTAGTTCTTTCTTTGGAGGAGGGGGACAACGTTCTTCACGTCAAACTGGACCTCGAAGAGGACCAGATCATCAAATGCAAGTTGAAATTGATTTTATGGATGCAATCAATGGTAAAACAATGGATCTTAAAATCAACTACGATGAACAATGTCCACACTGTCATGGTTCAGGTGCAAAATCAAGTGAAGATGTTGTAACTTGTTCACGTTGTGGTGGGACAGGGCAAATTAAAACACAACAACGTACTGCTTTTGGTACATTTGTTAACCAAAGCGTTTGTCCAGATTGTCATGGTACAGGTAAGGCAGTTAAAAATAAATGTCCACACTGTCATGGTTCAGGATATACAAATAAAAATATTACTGTAGAATTAAAAATTCCAGCAGGGATTGACTCTCACCAACAACTTCGTGTTGCTGGAAAAGGTGGACGTGGATCAAATGGAGGACCAAACGGGGATTTATATGTAGAAATTCTTGTAAGACGTCATCCTCATTTTGTTCGTGAAGGACGTAATATTTATATTACAATTCCAATTTCTGCGGTTAATGCAACCCTTGGATGTGAAGTAGATGTTCCAACACCTTATGGTGAAGTTTCTTTAAAAATTCCTGAAGGAACACAACCAGGTACAACTTTAAGATTACGTGGTAAAGGAGTAAAAGATCTTCGTAGTGATAATTATGGAGATGAATTAGTTAAAGTAGAAGTTAAAATTCCTACTAAACTTTCTAAAGAAGAAAAAGAACTTTATAGTCAACTTGCGAAAAAAGACAAAAAGAAAGATTCTTTCTTTGATAGTTTTAAAAAAGCATTTAAACGTTAAGGAGCTAATATTTAGCTTCTTTTTTATATTTAGAAAAACAAGAGTCAAGAAATAAGAAGTGTGTTATACTCTAAGAAATAATGAAATGGAGAATTAAAAATGAAAATTTTATTTTTACCTTTAGATGAAAGACCTTGTAATGAAGCGTACCCTAAAATGATTGCTTTATCAAATAAAGATATTGAATTATGTATACCTCCATTTGATCTTTTACCTAAGAAAAAAACACCTGCAAATAGTAAAGAATTAGGTGAATTTTTACTTGATCATGCAGTTGATCAGGATGCTCTTGTTTTATCTCTTGATATATTACTTTATGGAGGGCTTATCCCATCACGTCTACATTATGAAGATTTACCAACTTTAAAACAACGAATTAAGGTATTAGAAACCTTAAAACAACGTTACCCCAAATTAAAAATTTATGCTTTTGAATGTATAATGCGTTGTCCTCGTTATGATTCAAGCGAAGAGGAGCCGGATTACTACGAAAACTATGGTTATGCTTTATTTAAAAAGAAATATTTAGAAGATAAAAAAGCAAGAGAAGGGTTAGATAAACAAGAAGAAGCTGAATTTACTCAATTATTCATTCCACAAGAAATTATTTCGGATTATGAAACAAGAAGAAAAGTTAATTATGCAATGAATGAGGAAACATTAAGACTTGTTGAAAAAGGAATTATTGATTTTCTTGTGATCCCTCAAGATGATTCTGCACCTTATGGTTATACAGCACTTGATCAAAAGAAAATATTGAAACAAATCAAAGATAAACATCTTGAATTTAAGACGATGGTTTATCCAGGAGCAGATGAAGTAGGTCTTTCTTTAATGACGAGAGCTTATAACGAATTTTCTCATAGAAAACCTAAAATCTATCCGTTCTATGCTTCAGTATTAGGACCAACACTTGTACCTTTATATGAAGATCGTCCGATGTTTGAAAGTTTAAAATCACATATTTTAGTTACAGGAGCGACTTTAGTTGATGACCAAAAAGAAGCAGACTATATACTTGCAATCAATTCACCAGGAAAATTTATGCAAGAAGCTTATGATCAAATCAAAGATGTCAGTTATTCTTCTTGTCGTCATTTACTTCAATTTGTTTATCGTATTCAAGATGAACTTGCTAAAGGGAAGAATGTTGCGGTTATTGACAGTGCCTATGCCAATGGTGGGGATGAAGAATTGATTTATTATTTAGACGAGCTTGACTTGTTAGATAAAATTTGTGGCTATGCTGGATGGAATACCAATTGTAATACAACAGGAACAGTATTAGCACAAATGCAATTAGGTAAAGAAAATATTGAAAATAATCTTTATCATGTGATCGAAGATTGTTTTTACCAAGCTTCTGTCCGCCAAGACGTGATTCATCAAGATTTAGTAGAATTAGGTTTATCTTATTACGATTTTAAAGATCAACAAGACGAAGTTGAAAAACGAATTGGATCAAAATTGCTTGCTCATTACAATCAATTAAAACTATCAAAAAAATATCCATTAGCGTCAATAGAAGTGAATATGCCATGGAAGAGAATGTTTGAAATCGGCTTAAAATTAAAATGGGGACAAGATTAGTACTTGTCCTCATTTTTTGTAAAAAAAATGAGATGCTTAGCATCTCCAAATGGTAAATTAAACAATTCTAGAATTATGCACTTTTTCTTAAAGTTTTAAGTGCTCTAGCTGAAATTCTGACTTTTGTTGGTTTTCCGTCAACCATAACAGTAGCTTTTTGAAGGTTTACATTCCATCTTCTTCTTGAAGCGTTTAAAGCATGTGAACGTGTATTTCCAGACATTGGTCCTTTACCAGTTAATTGACATTTTCTTGACATTTAAGTTACCCCCTTTTTGTAGTGGTTTTTCATACTCGAATATAATAACATTAATAATTCTAAAAAGCAAGAATAAATTTTAAATTAATTATTGAAAAAAGTAAAACATATGAATATAATGTACTAGTCGTGAATTATTTGCTTATTTAATTTATCTAGGGTATAATATATTCAAAGTAAATAAAAAAGTAACACGGAGGGAATAATATGATTGAAAAAAATACACAACTTGGAAATATTAATTTTTCTCATGAAGTCGTAGCACAAACAGCTGGTGGAGCTGCAACAGAATGTTATGGTGTTGTAGGAATGGCTAGTCAAAAAATGCTTAAAGATGGTTTCTATGAATTATTAAAAAAAGATAATTTTTCAAGAGGAATTATTACACGCGATGGACTTACTGGTTTAATCGTGGATATGTATATCTTTGTAGGTTATGGAATGAAAATTTCAGAAATCGTTTATGAAGTACAAAAAAAAGTTAAATATGTACTTGAAAAATCATTAGATGTTAGAGTCGAAGCTGTTAATGTCTATGTACAAGGAATAAAGATCATTAAGTAATGTGGAGGAAGCATAGATGGAAAAAATTAACGGTCAGTTATTTAAAAATATGGTATTAAATGGATGTTATTTATTACACAATCAACATCAAGAAATTGATGCCTTAAATGTTTTCCCTGTACCAGATGGAGATACAGGAACGAATATGTCATTAACTTTTTCTTCAGGAGCAAAAGAAATTGAAAATTTAGATAGTGATGATATCTATCAAATTTCAAAAAAACTATCTAAAGGATTATTAATGGGAGCTAGAGGAAACTCTGGAGTTATCCTATCTCAAATCTTTAGAGGATTTTCAATGTATTTAGAAGGAAAAACAGAAATTGATTGTGTTGATATGGCTAAAGCATTCAATAATGGAGCTAAAATTGCTTATAAAGCAGTTATGCGACCAGTTGAAGGAACAATTTTAACAGTTATTCGTGAAAGTGCAGAAGCTGCTGTTAAATACGCTAAAAAGGGAAAAACAATCGAAGATGTCTTTTCATATTTTGTTAAACAAGCAGAAGAATCATTGGAAAGAACACCAGAATTATTACCTGTTTTAAAAGAAGTTGGTGTTGTTGATAGTGGTGGAGCTGGTTTAGTTCTTATTTTAACTGGATTTATGTCCGCTATTGCTGGAGATGAAATTCACAAAGTAGATGTTTTTGAACATGTTGAAAAAGCAGCAAGCGAAGTTGAAACAGGTGAAGAAGGATTTGGTTACTGTACTGAATTTATCTTACGTCTTGAAGAAAATTTAGTTGACAAATTTAATGAAGATCAACTTAAAAATGAACTTGCAAGAATCCCTGGAGATTGTATCGTTGTTGTACAAGATGAAGATATTGTAAAGGTACATGTACATACTTTAAAACCAGGTGAAGCACTAAACTTAGGACAACGTTTTGGTGAATTCATTAAATTAAAAATAGAAAATATGCAAGAACAACATAATTCTATTCTTGAAAGCAAAAATGCTTCTACTACACCAAAAGAAGAACCTAAAAAAGCAGAACCTAAAGAATTAGGACTTATTTCTGTTGCTGCAGGAAGTGGAATTAAAGAAATGTTTATGGAATTAAATTGTGACTATGTTGTTAGTGGGGGACAAACAATGAACCCATCAACAGAAGATTTAGTCCAAGCTATTCGTGATGTTAATGCTAAAACCGTTGTGGTGTTACCAAACAACTCAAATATTATTATGGCAGCATCACAAGCAGCGACTGTTTTAGAAGGGGAAATCGATGTACGTGTTGTTCCTACTAAAACAATCCCACAAGGATTATCTGCATGTATCATGTTTAATCCAGAAGCAGATATCGATTCGACTTTAGAAGATATGACAGAAGCGATTGCTAATGTTAAAACTGGACAAGTCACATTCGCTATTAAAGATACAAATATTGATGGTGTAGATATCAAAGCGAATGATTATATGGCAATGGTTGAAAAAAGCATCGTTGCATGTGTTCCAAATAAAGTAGAAGCATGTAAAGAAACTTTAAAACATCTAATGAGTGAAGATGATGAAATCATTACTTTAATTGCTGGTGAAGACGTAAGTGATGAAGAACTTAAAGAAGTTGAAACATTTGTAGAAGAAAACTCAGATGCGGAATTAGAAGTACGTGTTGGTAAACAACCTGTTTACTCATTCATTATTGGTGTTGAATAGAAGAATCGTTTTAAAAAAAGCTTGAATGTTCAGGCTTTTTTTATTTTATTAACTTATTTTGAAGTGTAAATTTATAACTATAATCATAAATGCTTCCATGAAATTATATGAATTAATTGAAAAAAATGAAAATACCCAGTGTGAATTATAAAATGTTAAAAGTATTCTGATTATGATTTATTTGCTGATTTCAATCAATGACATTGACTATAAATTGGCGTATAATTTGGTAAAGGAAGAATGTAGGTATGGATAAGATAAATATTAATGATTTTCCTAGTTTAGATGGGGTTTCACTTATCCCTACAAAAACTTTGCAACTTATTATAGATATATAATAATGAGGTTGAAAAGGAAATGTACAGTTTTGAAAATGCAATGAAGAAAAGAGCTCAGCTTATAAAAGAAGGAAAAGCAAAGGCATATTCAGATAGCGAATTTTTGAACTTTTGTAAAAAAGAAGAGTTATAGTGTGAGAGTTATTATTAATGAGAGTGTCTTTCGCTTTTTAAAAGAAAACAGAGTTGAACTTTCACAACAATTAAAAACAGTTATCAATCATTTAAAAGTACATCCAAGGATATACGCAAAAATAATAGATGATGGCAATATAGACGTTTTGTTATAAAAGGTATCGACTTTGGATATAGGATTGAAGATGATGTAATTATTATTTCAAATTGTAGATTTGTAAAATCAAAGACAAAATTAAAAGTTAGATAAGATCATCCGATAAATTGATTTTATGAGATTGATTTATGTGTTGATCTTTTTTAGGGATATATTAAAGAAAATGATTTGAAAAGTAAATTTGGATAAGATAGTGAAATATTAAAATTATCTAAACAATCTACGCGTACAAATTTAAGAAGAATGATTAGAATTTATGATTATTTAAAAGGAGAGATTGAGTTAATCAGAATGTGGATTTAGTTATCAGTGATCAAAGAAGAAGATTTCATGATGATTATCGTAATGGACATTTATTAAATATGAACAGTTTTATTGAAATAAGTGTTCAAAATAAAATAAGTGATAAAGATTTTATTGATTTAGAAAATCTTAAAAAAGAAATTTGTATTTTAATTGTTACTAAGGAATAACAAGAAATCGAAAGAGAATTTTACGAAAAAATTATTGGATTAAAATGTCATTATTTATTTGCTGAAGGAATGGATGAGGCTAATCTATTAGTAGAGATTAATAAAGGGTTTATGCCAGTAGAATATGCGAAAGCATCTTTTTTCAAAAGAGGATGCATTTGTTAGAAGGATTCCTTTATATCCTAATTAAAAACAAATTCAAAGAAATTATTGTGCCTTTCGGTTAAAAGATAAAGAAGATTATTATATTGAAGAATTTGTTGAATTATTAAAACAAGAAATAAACAATAGTGTAAATTAAGACTAAATTTTAAAACTTAGTCTTTTTTCTTTATATGAATTAGAAAAACTAATGAAGGTGATTAGAAGGTAAAATTGTCCATGAATAATCTATTCATTAAAATAAACATTTAAATAAAATAAAAGATCAAAAGGAGAAAAATGTTTATGCGTATTAGTCAATTTGCACAAAATTTTCATGATCAATTGTTTCCATAATATGAGTCAAAATTAGCTAAGAGTGATCCTGAATTTATTGAATTGTTCGATAATTTTGCTTTTGATGAAGTGATTAACCAAATAAATTTAGAATTTAAAACATGTTTTATTGCTTTTTTATCTATTTTATTAGGTAGCCATAGTATTGATGAATTTAAAGCTATGGTAACTGCGACTTACAATTTTGGAGTAACCACTGTTGAAATGAAAGAAATTGTTTATCAAGGGACAACTTATTTAGGAATTGGACGTGTTTTTTCCTTCTTACATGCGTTAAATCAATTTTGTCAAGATCATCACATTGCTTCACCATGAGAAGGACAATCTATCACAACAACTGAAAATTGTTTTGGAGATTACTATACAAAAACTGATCTAGATAGTAAACAAAGGGAAGTGATTACTTTTTGCTTCTTATATGCTCAAGGTGGCTGCGAACCTCAATTGCTTGTTCACGCTAAAACAAATATCCGTTTAAGAAATGATAAAACATTTTTAACCCAAGTTGTTTTAGCTTGTATCCCTTTTATGGGTTATCCAATAAGCTTAAATGCTTTAGCATGTGTAAATCAAGCAGATCAAGAAATGAATAAATAGAAAGTAAAGAAGCTGTATAAAAAAGTATTGCTTTTTTATTTAATTCAAATAAAAAAATATTTCTTATTTAAAAGGACTATGGTATAATGTGGCGAATACAATTGTGCAATTGTTTATAAGTGAAATAGAAGGAGGATATCT
>URQL01000041.1 GCA_900550005.1 uncultured Erysipelotrichaceae bacterium | reverse complement strand
CTTGCAACAGTAACTTCACAATTGGTATCGGCAATATTTGTACTTAAATTCTTATTTGGGAATAAAACAATATTAAAAATAAGAAAGAAATATTTAAAATTAAAAAAAGAAGTAGTATTAGGGACTCTAGCTTTAGGAATTGCGCCATTTATAATGCAATCTACAGAGAGTATAGTTTTAATAAGTTTAAATAATCAACTTCTTAAATATGGTTCAGATATAGCAGTAAGTGCTATGACAATTATGAGTAGTATGATGCAGATGATAATGCTTCCTATGAGTGGGCTTACACAAGGGGCACAACCTATATTAAGTTATAACTTTGGAGCGAAGAGATATGATAGAGTTAAAAAGGCATTTAAATTACTATTTATAAGTTGTTTTACTTTTACCATGGTTGCAGTTGGATTAATAGAGCTTTTCCCAGCATTCTTTGTAAAAATATTCAACAATTCACCAGCATTAGTAGATATGACTTCATGGTCTATGAGAATTTATTTTGCAGGTATGCCTTTTATCATGTTATATAACTTCACTTCAGCTATTTTAAGAAGTAAAGGAGATACAAAAAGACCACTTATTGCTTTATGTATTTCAGGAGTTATTAATTTATTATTAAATTTATTCTTTGTTATTGTATGTCATATGTCTGTAGAAGGGGTTGCTATTGCGACTGTTGTGGCTAACATTTTTAGTTCTTTATTATTACTTTATTTCTTAATGCATGAAACAGATGAATTTAAAGTGCATTTGAAAAAATTACATATTGATACTGGATGTTTACAAATGATTTGTCGTATTGGTATTCCTGCTGGTCTTCAAGGTATGGTTTTCTCTATTAGTAATGTTGTTATTCAATCTGCATTAAATTCATTAGGATCTGATGCTGTTGCGGGAAGTGCAGCTGCTTTAAACTATGAATTTTTTGCTTACTTTGTTGTAAGTGCCTTTGCGCAAACAGCAGTTACATTTATTGGGCAAAACTATGGGGCTGGTAATTATAAACGTTGTAAAGATGTTACAAAATGGACAATTTTATTAGGTACAATCAGTACTTTAGTTGTAAGTTTTGGATTTATTTTCTTTAAAGGATTCTGTATTCAATTCTTTACAAGTGATATTAATGTTGCTCAAATCGCTTATCGAAGAATGGAAATTATTCTATCTTTTGAAGTCGTTAATATGTTTATTGAAATTTTATCAGGATGTTTAAGAGGAATTGGGTATTCAAGTGTACCTGCCTTTATTTGTGTGTTTGGTATTTGTCTTGTTCGTATTATTTATATTTATACAATTTATCCATCAATAGCATCTTTTGAACATTTAATGATAATTTATCCAATAAGTTGGTTTGTAACGGTAGCTTTACTTGTTGTGGTTTATTTTGTTGTGTCAAGAAGAGTGTATTCAAAGTAGAATACCTCTTTTTTATTTTATCTTAGTGATGTATAATAAAACTTAGGAAGCGAGGGATACAATGAAAGTAACTGAAATCTTAAAAGCGACAAACGGGACGCTGATTAGTGGGGATATCGATGATGAAATCAAAGGATTTTGTCAAGATAGTCGTCAAGTTCAAGCAGGGGATATGTATATTCCGTTAATTGGAGAAAATAATGATGGACATAAATTTATCGAAGGTGCTTTTAAAGCAGGGGCAAAAGCCATTTTAACTTCACAAAAAGGAAATTATCCAGAAGATAAAATCGTTATTGAAGTCGAAGATACTTTACTTGCTTTACAACAAATGGCGGCATATATTCGTGATCATAACGATTTTAAAGTTGTAGCTATTACGGGAAGTGTTGGAAAAACAAGCACAAAAGATTTAATTGCAAGTGTCGTATCAAAAAAATATCGTGTTTTAAAAACAATTGGAAATTACAATAGTGATATCGGGTTACCTTTAATGATGTTACGTTATCAAGGTGAAGAAGTCATGGTACTTGAAATGGGTATGAATAATTTAGGTGAAATTCACACTTTAAGTAAGATCGCTAAACCAGATATTGCCGTTATTAATAATGTTGGAACAGCTCATATCGGTAACTTAGGATCAAGAGAAAATATCTTAAAAGCAAAATTAGAAATAAGAGATGGTATGAAAAAAGATGGCATTTTAATTGTTAATAATGATAATGATTTATTACATGAATATGCATTAAATCATCCAGTATTAACTTTTGGTATTGATCAACCATCCACTTATCAAGGTCATGATGTGGTATTTATTCCTCATATGTCTACTTTTACGTATCAAAATGAAAAAATTGCGATTCATGTACCAGGAAGCCATTTTATTTTAAATGCTCTAGCAGCACTTGCTGTAGGTGATCAATTAGGAATTGAACTTCCATTAATAAAAGAAGGAATCGAATCATTTGAGCTTACAAAAAAACGTATGGACTTCTACGATTTAAAAGATGATCAAATTTTAATTGATGGAACGTATAATGCAAATTTAGATTCAATGTTATCTAGTTTAGAGGTTTTATCTAAATATAAAGCAAGAAAAGTTGCTATTTTAGCGGATATGTTAGAATTAGGAGAGTTTAGTGAAGCATTACATCGTCAAGTAGGTAAAGCAGTCAGTGATTTAGGTATTGATGTCTTAATTTGTATTGGTAAAGAAGCACGTTATATTCAAGATAGTGCCTCAAATAACGGATTAAAAGAAATCTATTATTTTAAAACAAATGAAAAAGCAATCGAAAAACTAGATCAAATTTTAAAACCTCATGACATTATTCTAGTTAAAGGTTCACAAGGAATGCACCTAGTTGAAATTACACAGTATTTATTAGAAAAAAATCACTAAAGATAGTGATTTTTTTTGATACAATGCTATAATAATGAAGTCAAATAAAACAAATGAGAGGTTAATCAATATGAACAAAATAAAATTATTAGTTGTTTGCGGTGGACAATCTACAGAACATAGTGTTTCTAGAATGTCATGTACTTCAGTTTGTAAACACCTTAACGAAGATAAATACGATATCGACTTAGTTGCTATCGATAAAGACGGAAAATGGTATTTAGTAGATGATTATAAAAAAGATTTAACAAAAGAAAACTGGTTATCAGGGACATCTGAAATTCATGATCTTTTAGGTTTTATTAAAGGGCATGATGTTGTATTACCTATCTTACATGGATTATATGGAGAAGATGGAACAATCCAAGGATTATTTGAATTAGCGAATGTTCCTTATGCAGGATGTAGAGTATTAGGATCATCTGTAGCTATGGATAAAATCTATACAAAAATGGTTTTTGATCAAGCTGGAATTGCACAAGTTAAATCTTTATATGTGAAAAAAAGATATGATGGGAAATTTGTTGTTGTAGATAAAGAATTTAATGAACATGAAGATGTTGAAGAACAAATCATTACCAAATTAGGATTACCATGCTTTGTTAAAGCAAGTAATTCAGGTTCTTCAGTAGGTTGCTATAAAGTAACAAAGAAAGAAGAATTAATGGATCGATTAAAAGAAGCAGGAAAATACGATCGTAAAATCGTTGTTGAAGAAGGAATCAATTGTACAGAACTTGAATGTGCAGTACTTGGAAATGATGATCCAAAAGCTTCTTTAGTGGGAGAAATTTTACCAGCAGGAGATTTCTATACATTTGAATCAAAATACGAAGATGAAAACTCTAAAACAAGAGCACCTGCTAATGTTAGTGATGAAGTAACAAATTATATTCGTACTACAGCTGTGCGTGCATTTAAAGCAATCGATGGTCATGGATTATCAAGAGTAGATTTCTTCTTAGATAAAGATACAGGTAAAGTTTATTTAAATGAAATCAATACCATGCCAGGATTTACAAACATTTCTATGTATCCACAATTATGGGATAAAACAGGAATTGAATACAGTGAATTATTAGATCAAATTATTCAATTAGCTTTTGAAAGATAGTCAATTTTGATTATCTTTTTTTATATAGTAATAATGGTGGTAAAAATGAAAGATCCTTTAGCTTACCAAGTTTTCGCAATCCTTATTTCAAGGTTCATTTACCAAAATTTTAATGAACAAGAACAAATTTATTTAGGACAATATTTTACAGTATTGGGTGATATGATCACTTTTAATAGTTTATTTAGTCAAGCTAATGAAAACGAAAAAGAAAAAAATACGAAAGATGTTGAAGAAATTTTAAGACAATTTCAAGAAGAAATGGAAAAATGGCAAGAAAATTATAAAGATAATAAAAAAAACTTATGATATTTCAAAATCAAATAATAAAAATACTTTAATATGATATATTTTATATTATTCCTAAATAAAATGAAAATATTTTTAAAAAATATATATGGAAAGGGTTGACTTTTTTTGCGGAAAAATGTAATATCATTTCAACAACCAAAATACGATGAATGGAAATAGTAGATTTTGCGTCAAGCATAGAGAATTTCTGGGTGGTGTAAAGAAATGTTGGCAATGGATCGAACTCGTCCACGAGTAGAGCACTAAAAGCTTTAAGCAAGTAAGCTGCTACGGTTTTAGTTACCGTTATCCAACTAGAGTATGAACCAATAAATTGGCGTACTTATTGAGGTTAGTATGGTGACATACTAGCGAATTGAGGTGGAACCACGAAGTAAATACAACTCTCGTCCTCTAGTCCGTTTTTAGGATTAGTACGAGAGTTTTTTTATTAGGAATAGGAAGGGATAGAAAATGATGAATTATAAAAAATATAAAAAATTTGAAACAGTAAAATTAACAAATCGAACTTGGCCAAATAAAGAAATTGAAAAGGCACCAATTTGGTGTAGTGTTGATTTAAGAGATGGTAACCAAGCTTTAATTACACCAATGAACATTGATGAAAAAATTGAAATGTTCAAGATGTTAGTAGATATGGGATTTAAAGAAATCGAAGTTGGTTTTCCTTCTTCTTCACAAATTGAATATGATTTTTTAAGAACGTTAATTGATCAAAATTTGATCCCTGATGATGTAACAGTACAAGTATTGACTCAAGCAAGAGAACACTTGATTAGAAGAACTTTTGAATCATTAAAAGGATTAAAAAGAGCTATTGTACATATTTATAATTCAACTTCAGTACTTCAAAGAGATGTTGTATTTAATATGAATAAAGAACAAATCAAACAAATTGCTATTGATGGAACACGTTTAGTCAAAAGTTTAACAAGTGAATTTGATGGAGAAGTGATTTTAGAATATTCACCAGAAAGTTTCACAGGAACAGAAATGGATTATGCAGTCGAAATTTGTGATGCCGTTATGGATGAATGGGGAGCAAGTAAAGATAAAAAAGTGATTATTAATTTACCATCTACGGTTGAAATGAATACACCAAATGTTTACGCTGATCAAATTGAATATTGTTGTCGTAACTTTAAAGATCGTGATCGTGTGGTTGTTTCCGTTCATCCTCATAATGATCGAGGATGTGGGGTTGCTTCAACTGAACTTGCTTTACTTGCAGGTGCTGATCGTGTTGAAGGAACATTATTTGGTAATGGTGAAAGAACAGGAAATGTCGATATCATTAATGTGGCAATGAATATGTTTACTCATGGCATCGATCCTAAACTTGAAATGAGTCAAATGAATAAAATTAAAGAAGTTTATGAACGTGTAACAAAAATGGAAGTGGAACCACGTCATCCTTATGCTGGACAACTTGTTTTCACTGCTTTTTCCGGTAGTCATCAAGATGCTATCAATAAAGGAATGAAAGCTTATAAAGAAAGAAATACCGGTATTTGGGAAGTGCCTTATTTACCAATTGATCCAGCGGATTTAAATCGTCAATATGAACCAATCGTTCGAATTAATTCTCAATCAGGTAAAGGTGGCGTTGCCTTTGTTATGGATACAACTTATGGATTTAGATTACCAAAAGCTTTACAACAAGAATTTTCTAAATACGTTCAAACGATTACGGAAAAAGAAGGAGAAATTTCTCCTGAAAGAATCTATGAAGCTTTTAAAGAAATGTATCTTGATGTTGTTACACCATATACATTTAAAAAATATCAAATTCAAGATACAACAAATCAAAATTTAGGCTATGATCGTCAAGTAGAAGTCACATTAGAAGATCAGGGTGAAGTAAAAGTGATTTGTGGTGTAGGAAATGGACCGATTGATAGTGTTAAAAATGCTTTAGATACAAATCATTATCTAAATGCTAAATTGATCGACTATCAAGAACATGCTTTAACATCAGGAGCAAATGCAAAAGCAGCAGCTTATGTTGAATTGCAAGATAAGCAAACAGGAAAAACATGTTATGGTGTGGGTGTAGATGAGAATATTAATATTGCTTCAATCAAAGCTATTTTTTCAGCAACAAACCGTATTTATAACATTTTAAAGAAGTAGGTGGAATAAATGAAGCGTTTTGTGATTTCCATACTGGCTGAAAATTCTTTTGGTGTCCTTAGTCGGGTAACCGGACTTTTTAGCCGTAGAGGATATAGTATAGATAGTTTAACTGCAGGAACAACGCAAATTGAAGGTATTTCAAGAATGACGATTGTTTCAAGTGGTGAAAGAGATGTGATGGAACAGGTCGTTAAACAATTAAGTAAATTGGTTGATGTTGTTGAATTGCATGAATTACCTGAAGAAACATCAGTTTTTCGTGAACTTGTTTTAATCAAAGTAGAAGCAGATGATGAAACAAGACAAAAATTAACATCGATTATAGAAATCTTTCGAGCAAAGATCATTGACGTGTCACCACGTTCAATAACAATCGAAATTACAGGTGATCAATCAAAAATCAATGGATTGCTCGCTATGCTAGAAGGGTTCAACATCTTAGAGCTAGCACGTACAGGAATTACTGGATTAAGCCGTGGACTTTATGATGAGAACATAGACAATCAAGAAAGAGGGGGAAAATAAAAATGGCAAAGATTTTTTATGAAAGTGATTGTGATTTAGGATTATTAGACGGGAAAACAGTAGCAATAATTGGTTATGGTTCTCAAGGACATGCTCACGCTTTAAACTTAAGAGATTCAGGAGTTAAAGTTATTATTGGGTTATATGAAGGATCTAAATCTTGGAAAAAAGCAGAAGAACAAGGTTTTGAAGTATATACATCAGGAGAAGCTGCTAAAAAAGCAGATATCATTATGATCTTAATCAATGATGAAAAACAAGCAAAATTATACAAAGAGGAAATTGCACCAAACCTAGAAGAAGGAAACATGTTAATGTTTGCTCATGGTTTCAATATCCATTTTGGACAAATCGTACCACCAGCAAATGTGGATGTTACAATGGTTGCTCCTAAAGGACCAGGACACACTGTAAGAAGTGAATATCAAGTAGGTAAAGGTGTTCCTTGCTTAGTTGCTGTTGAACAAGATGCATCAGGTAGAGCTCAAGACATCGCTTTAGCTTACGCTTTAGGTATTGGTGGAGCGAGAGCAGGTGTTCTTGAAACAACATTTAGAACAGAAACTGAAACAGATTTATTTGGTGAACAAGCTGTTCTTTGTGGTGGGGTTTGTGCATTAATGCAAGCTGGATTTGAAACATTAGTAGAAGCTGGATATGATGAAAGAAATGCTTACTTTGAATGTATCCATGAAATGAAATTAATCGTTGACTTAATCTACCAATCAGGATTTAGCGGAATGCGTTATTCAATTTCAAACACTGCTGAATACGGTGATTATATTACAGGACCAAAAATCATTACTGAAGATACTAAAAAAGCAATGAAACAAATTTTAAAGAACATCCAAGATGGTACTTTTGCTAAAGACTTCTTATTAGATATGTCAGAAGCAGGAGGACAAGCTCACTTTAAAGCAATGAGAAAATTAGCTAGTGAACATGTGTCTGAAAAAGTAGGAGAAGATATCCGTAAATTATATAGCTGGTCTGATGAAGACAAATTAATCAATAACTAATACTACGCATCGCATTTAATGCGATGCTAGTGCAAAGAATTACTTCTTTTTACTAGCGACGCATTAAATGTGCGAAATAAGATGAGAGAGGAAAATAGATATGGCAATGACAATGACACAAAAGATTTTAGCGGCACATGCTTCTTTAGATCATGTAGAAGCAGGGCAACTAATCGAAGCAAAATTAGATATAGTAATGGCAAATGATATTACAGGGCCAATGGCAAAACCTATCTTTGATCAAATGGCTACAAAAGTGTTTGATAAAGATAAAGTCGTGATTGTACCTGACCACTTTACGCCAGCAAAGGATATTAAATCAGCACAAAACGCAAAAGATATGCGTGAATTTGCCCATGAACAATGTTTAAAACATTATTTTGAAATTGGACGTATGGGAATTGAACATGCAATCTTACCTGAAAAAGGAATCGTTGTAGCCGGTGAATGTATTATCGGAGCAGATAGTCATACTTGTACTTATGGTGCTTTAGGGGCTTTTTCAACTGGTGTTGGTTCTACAGATATTGCTACTGGAATGGCAATAGGTGAACTTTGGTTTAAAGTGCCTTCAGCTATTAAATTTAATTTAGTAGGAAAATTACAACCACATGTAAGTGGTAAAGATGTTATTTTACATATTATTGGAAAAATTGGTGTAGATGGTGCTTTATATAAATCCATGGAATTTATGGGTGAAGGTGTTCATTCTTTAAGTATGGATGATCGTTTTACCATTTCTAACATGGCAATTGAAGCCGGTGGTAAAAATGGTATCTTTATCGTAGATGATCAAACACGTGCGTATATGAAAGAACATTCAACAAAAGAATTTAAAGAATATACACCAGATGAAGATGCTATCTATGATGAAGAATATACAATTGATTTAAGTGAAATCCGTCCAACCGTTGCATTCCCACATTTACCAGGAAATGCAAAAACAATTGATGAAATTCATGCTATGGAAGATATCAAAATTGATCAAGTTGTTATTGGATCTTGTACAAATGGACGTATGAGTGATATGAGAGAAGCTGCAAGTATTTTAAAAGGAAGAAAAGTAGCGGATCATGTAAGAGTTATGGTTATTCCGGCAACACAAAAAATCTATTTACAATGTATTATGGAAGGGTTAGCAGAAATATTTGTTGAAAGTGGATGTACATTTAATACACCAAGTTGCGGACCATGTATGGGTGGACATATGGGGGTATTAGCCGCTGGAGAAAAATGTGTTTCAACAACAAACCGTAACTTTGTAGGACGTATGGGTCATGTGGATTCTAAAATATATTTAGCATCTCCTGCTGTAGCTGCAGCAAGTGCAATTAAAGGAATCATCGCTGGACCAGAAGATTTATAGGAGGAAAAGAACAATGAAAGCAAATGGTAAAGTATATAAATATGGAGATAATGTAGATACAGATGTTATTATTCCAGCTCGCTATTTAAATTCTTATGATCCTAAAGATTTAGCTGCTCACTGTATGGAAGATATTGATCCTAATTTTTCTAAAACAGTGCAACCAGGGGATATTATCGTAGGTGGAAAAAATTTTGGATGTGGTTCTTCAAGAGAACATGCTCCATTGGCTATTAAATCTTGTGGAGTAAGTTGTGTAATTGCCTCTTCTTTTGCAAGAATTTTCTATCGTAACTCAATCAATATTGGTTTTCCAATTCTAGAATGCGATGAAGCTGCTAAAGATATTGAAGAAGGAAATGAAATCGAAATCGATTACGCTACAGGAATTATTTATAATAAAACAAAAAATAAACAATACCAAGCTCAACCTTTCCCACCATTCTTACAAAAGATGATTGAACTTGATGGATTAGTAAATTACGTTAATTCAAAAAAGAAATAAGGGGGGAAAGAAAAATGAATTATAATATTGCTGTTATTAAAGGGGATGGAATTGGTCCTGAAATCGTTGATGAAGCGATCAAAGTATTAAATACGATTGCTTCAAAATACCAACATCAATTTAACTATGAACGTATTTTAATGGGAGGAGAATCCATCGATAAATACGGTGTTCCTCTAACTGATGAAGCGATTGCAATCGCTAAAAAAAGTGATGCCGTTTTACTTGGAGCAATTGGTGGAAATACAACCACTTCTCCTTGGTATAAATTAGAACCAAGTTTAAGACCAGAAGCCGGTTTATTAAAAATTAGAAAAGAATTAGGATTGTTTGCTAATCTAAGACCAGCTTATCTCTACGAAGAATTAAAAGGGGCTTGCCCATTAAAAGAAGAAATCACTCAAGGTGGTTTTGATATGATGATCATGCGTGAACTTACAGGGGGATTATACTTTGGAGCACGTGAAACAAAAGAAGTAAATGGTGTTTTAAAAGCAACAGATACTTTATCTTATGATGAAAATGAAATTAGAAGAATCGCTAAATGGGGATTTGAAATTGCAATGAAACGTCGTAAATCTGTCATTAGTGTGGATAAAGCGAACGTATTAGACTCTTCTCGTTTGTGGCGTAAAGTTGTTGAAGAAGTTGCTAAAGATTATCCTGAAGTTAAATTAGAACATATGTTAGTGGATAACTGTGCTATGCAACTTGTTCGTGATCCAAAACAATTTGATGTCATTTTAACAGAAAACATGTTTGGTGATATTTTATCAGATGAAGCAAGTATGGTAACTGGATCAATTGGAATGTTATCTAGTGCTTCACTTGCAGAAGGTAAATTTGGTTTATATGAACCAAGTCATGGATCTGCCCCAGATATAGCTGGAACAGGAAAAGCCAATCCAATTGCTACTATTCTTTCTGCTGCGATGATGTTACGTTATTCTTTTGATTTAGATAATGAAGCAAAAGTGATTGAAGATGCGATTCAGGCTGTATTAAAAGAAGGCTATCGTACAAATGATATTTATGAAGAAGGAACAACTTTAGTGACAACAAGTCAAATGGGTGATTTGATTTGTGAAAAAATCAGGGGGTAAGTTATGAAAAGTGATAATGTAAAAAAAGGCGTTGAAAGAGCACCACACCGTTCTTTATTCAATGCATTAGGCTATACTGATGAAGAATTGGAACGTCCATTAATTGGGGTTGTAAATTCTTATAATGAAATTGTTCCAGGACATATGAACTTGGATAAAATTTGTGAAGCTGTTAAAAAAGGAATTTATCTAGCAGGAGGAACACCAGTTGAAATTCCAGCTATTGCTGTATGTGATGGAATTGCTATGGGACATAGTGGAATGAAATATTCTTTAGTCACACGTGAACTTATTGCTGATTCTACAGAAGCGATGGCTTCTGCTCATCAATTTGATGGTTTAGTTATGATTCCTAACTGTGATAAAAACGTGCCAGGAT
>URQL01000040.1 GCA_900550005.1 uncultured Erysipelotrichaceae bacterium | reverse complement strand
ATATTCTATCAGATTTTAAAAAGACTGTAAACAGTCACTTTGTCAACAGTCTGAAATAAGTAGCCTAAGCTACTTATTCAACTTGTTTCTTAATTTTTTAATCACTTTCTTTTCTAGACGAGAAATATAGGATTGAGATATACCAAGTAGATTCGCCACATCTTTTTGTGTTAATTCTTCTTGTCCGGTTAATCCATAACGCATTTGCAAAATCATCTTTTCTCTTTCACCTAATTGCTCAATAGCTTGATAGAGTTGTTCTTTTTGTTCATTTCCTTCAATCTCTTTATTGACTAAATCATCTTCTGTACCTACAATATCAGATAATAAAAGTTCATTACCGTCATAATCCACATTGAGTGGTTCATCCAAAGAGATTTCTAAACGTATACGGTTATTTTTTCTTAAAAACATCAAGATTTCATTTTCAATACAACGTGAAGCATACGTAGCCAGTTTAATATTTTTATCCATTTTAAACGTATTGATGGCTTTAATTAAGCCAATTGTTCCAATGCTGATCAAATCTTCAATTGAACCATTATTCACGTTATCGTATTTTTTGGCGACATAAACAACAAGTCGTAAATTATGTTCAATCAAACTTTCTCTAGCCATGAGTGAACCTGAAGATAAGTCTTCTAATGCTTTCTTTTCTTCTACTGGACTAAGTGGTGAAGGTAAAATATCATTTCGACCAATATAATACACTTGACTGCAATTAAATAAACTTAACAGTTTTTGAATAATCACTACTAGACCCCCTCCATAAGTAATGCTCTGTTTAATAAACAATCAAATTCTGTTAATGTACTGCTTTCAACAAGATAACAACTTCTACCTGCTTTTTGATTAATTAAAATATGTTCTATCTTCTTTGCCGGTCGATAGTCTAACCCATTGATCCCTTGAACAAGGACAACATCATCAAAATGACTTTTAATGATTCCAGATTTTACAAAAATAATGGGTAGACCTTTAAATCTCGCTAAATTGCCCGTATCTAAATACCCATTCAAAACATAACTTTGGTTATCTAGAATAATTTCAACTTGATAATAGAGTGATTTGAATGCCCATTTTTTCTTTAAGAAATAACCATGGATCATATAACTTAAAATTGAAAAAAAGAGAAAAGAAAAGATTTTACTTATTTGTTTTAAATCACTAAAAATAAGTAATCCATTTTGAAAAAAAGTTCCCGATAGAAATTGCAAACAAACGAAAACATAGAAATAAAAGCAAATTAAATAACTCATACTAAATAAAAGAGCCTCTTTTTTAAATAAAAGGAAGTGGATCAATAAAAGGTAACCATAAAGAAGAAAGTTTGAGAATTTAAAATAAATATTAAAAGAAATGAAAGAAATGTAAATGAGATATTTCATCATTTGTTTTTTATCAACAAGTTGATTCAAAAAAATCATTGTTGATAAATAACAACACCCATGTATTAGACACTGACATAAGATAATGATTTCTATATAAACTTCCATTGATCCACCCTTTTTTAGTATAACCTTTTTACTTTAAATATTCTGTCAAAATAAAAAAGGAAAAGAAAAAAACGAGCCTAAGCTCGTTATTAAGATCTTCTGTTTTGTAAGAAAATTGAGAATTCTTCATCATCATCTTCATCATCATAATCATCTACAACTGGAGCTGATTTACGAGTTGATTTTGTTGGAGAAACGCTTGATTCATAACGTTGACTTGAAGTACGTACTCCTGTTTTAACATTGAAGTTTGGAACATTTGTTTCTACGTTTTCTTCAAACCCTGTAGCGATAACTGTAACAATAACATTATCATCTAAGTTTTCGTTAATAGCTACCCCAAAAATCGTATTTAAATCACTTCCTACAGCATCACGAATAACTTCTACTGCTGTGTTTGCATCATATAATGATAATGTTTCACCACCGGTAACATTGATGATAGCATCTTTTGCACCTTCAATAGATACTTCAAGTAATGGAGAAGAAATGGCTCTTTGCGCAGCTTCAACTGCTTTATTTTCACCACTTGCCATACCAATACCAATTAAAGCTTTTCCACGATCAGCCATTACGGATTTAATATCAGCAAAGTCAAGGTTGATAAATGCTGGAATAGCAATTAAGTCTGTAATTGTTTGTACCCCTTGACGTAATACGTTGTCTGCTTCTCTAAATGATTCTTTTAATGGTTTGTTTCCAATGATTTCTAATAAACGGTCATTAGAAACAATAATAATAGAATCCACATTTTCTGAGAATTCTTCAATTCCTTGTAATGCTTGACTTGTACGTTTTGGTCCTTCAAATGTGAAAGGTTTTGTAACTACACCAACAGTTAAAGCACCTAAATCTTTTGCGATTTTAGCGATAACTGGAGCAGCACCTGTCCCTGTTCCACCACCCATACCAGCAGCAACGAAAATCATGTTTGCACCTTGTAATGCTTCTCTGATTTCTTCTTCAGATTCTTGAGCAGCTTTACGTCCAATTTCAGGATTTCCTCCTGCTCCAAGTCCTTTTGTTAAATCTTTACCTAAAACAATTTGATTTTTTACATTAATTCCTTTTAAAATTTGAGCATCTGTATTCGCTACATAGAATTCTACACCTTGAACACCATCGTCAACCATTCTATTTACAGCGTTACAACCTCCGCCACCAACACCGATGACTTTTATATTTGCAACTGTTGTATCCATTCTATTCCCTCCATTACTCTTCTTCCGTTACAAAACGATCTATAATTTTTTTAAATTTACCTTCAATTTGTGTTGTGTTTGTTTTGGTTAAACCTTTTAATTTCATTGTCATCGTACTACTTACTTCGGGCATTAAAAGGGATGGAGCTAAATCTCCATGTATTTTATTACGATCAAGCAAATAATAGATGAGTCCTAATGAAGATACCATATTTAATTTACGTACCCCCATGACTTGTGGTCTATAGATACGTACTTTACGTCCAAGTGATTTTGAAGCAACTTGATCGAAATCCTCGATTTCTCCACCACCACCAATAATCACAGTTTCAAATTTTCTATCTTCACCTAAGACAGCTAATTTTTCTTTAACTTTTTCCATGATTTCATTGCATCCTTCATTAAGTAAGCAAGCTAAATCATGTTTTGTATAATGCGTCACATGAGATCCTTCAGAAATACTATGGATCACATCTTGTTCATTACTTTCCATATTACAACTTCCATATTTAATTTTATATGTTTCTGCTTTAGATAATGGGATTTGCCATTCTAAGGCAATTTTCTTTGTTAAATCGTATCCACCTACAGATGCGACTGTAATATACTTTAAGAAGCCATCTTCAAAATAAGACACGGTTGTTGAACGATGTCCAACATCGATTAAAACGGCTCCATCTTTTAAATAAGCTTCATCAAAGACTTCTTTCGCTGCGGAATAAGCATTCACGCTAATATACATTATTTCCAGTCCAGCACCTTCAACCACACGAATATAAGGATATAACGCTTTCTTCGTTGTTGTAATAGCTAAGACATCAACTTGTAAAGAATAAGCTGTTTTTCCTATTGGTAAATCATAAGAAGATTGTTCTCCATAAGAATATTTAATTGGGATCGTCGAAACAAGAGCTTCATTTTTTCTTCTTTCAAATTTACTAGCCTTATTGATTGCTTTGGCAATATCTTCTTTACGAATTTGATGATCATTCGATAAGATTTGAGTGCTTCCTGTAATTGAATATAAACGACATTGATTAGCGGGAATATTAACGAGTACACTCGTTAATTTTGCTTCTAAAGAAGTTTCTGCCTCTTTAACAAGTTTTATTATATCTTGTTTAAGAGCTTCTTCATCAATAATGACTCCTTTTTTTACTCCATGTGATGGAATGCTACTTGCAAATAATACTTGAACATTGGTATTGATCACTTCACCTACTAATATTTTAATAGAAGAAGAACCAATATCTAAACTCGCATATATTTTTTTCACATTTTCACCCACCGTTTCTATAATATACTACTCATTAATAATAGCATAAACACTCTCATTTTTAAACTCTTTTTAAGTATGTTTAAAATAAATATTTAAACAAATTCTACTGATTCTCTTCTTTTTTTGAACAAGCCCTTTGATAAACATTACTTCCTAAAAAATCAAAATAACAATTTTCATTATTATTCGATACAATGTTGTTGTAATACTTTAATTGATAAGTCATTTCATCAATTCTAAGTGTGCATTCTTTTCCATCATCACTGATCATTTTTATTTTTAATGGATCACTATCACTTGGTTCAAAATAAACGTCTGATATTTGTGAGCGAACACTCTCTTCTACTTCACTAAAAGATGAAGCGAATTGTTGTAAAATCGTATCATCATTAAAGTTTGATAAGCGAACAAGAGAATGTAATACTTTAATAATATCCGCATTATTCGTTTCTTTGATAGACCCATCATCAAAAACAATTTTGGCTGTTTTGTTAGCTTCTTGATAAGCAATGGCATTATTTTCTGTAATCGTTATTTTAATTGTATCAAGGTTTTTTGTCACTTCTACGCCTTTGATTCCAGGTATTTGTTGTAGTGTGCTCTTTACTTTGCTTTTAAAAATAAGCTCTCTAAAATCGCCTTCATGATAAGGTAAAGCTTCCTTAATTTCACTTTCATCGACCATTTTAGCACCTGCGATTTCAATGGATTGAATCTTAGAATACGGACTAAGTGCAGTGGGTTATTATATTATACGGACTAACAATATAATAACCCACTGCACTTATGACTAAAATAAGAAATAATAAACGTAAACGACGAACTCTTCTTTTTTTCTTGTATTTGTTTTTAATTTTTAGAGCAGGATTTTGATCATACTCATTGATTCTTCTTTTTTTTGCCATATTACCAATTCATAAAGCGTACTTCTGTATGTAATTTGACTTGATATTTTTCGTAAACACAATCTTGTGCATATTCAATAAGAGATTTAATATCTTGTGCAGAAGCATAGCCTTTATTGACAATAAAGTTTGAATGTTTTTTTGAAAAACAAGCATGTCCGATCGTATACCCTCTTAAACCACAATCATCGATATATTTCCATGCAGGATGTTCATCTGGGTTTCTAAAAACACTCCCTGCACTTGGTTTATCAATAGGTTGTGTTTCTTGACGACGTAATCGTCTTTTTTTCATTAATTCCTTGATTTCTTCTTTAGATCCTGGTTGTAAAGTAAAAGTTGCTTGTAAGATAATAAAATCAGCATGTTTTTGGAAGAAAGATTTACGATAAGCAAATTCACATTGTTCTTTTGTTAAAGTTTCAACTTCTCCTTGATCATTTAAAACAAGAACTGATTCTAATACATCAGCGACTTCGCTTTTATAAGCGCCTGCATTCATATAAACAACGCCACCCACATTAGCCGGGATCCCAGAAATGAATTCTAATCCACTTAAAGCATAATTAGAAGCAAGGGTTGCCATTTTAATAACGGATACTCCTGCATCTACAATAAGCTTATTGTCTTCAATTTTATGTGTTGTAAAATGTTCATTTAAAGAAAGGATCAATCCATCGAACTCTTTATCTGAAAATAAAACATTTGATCCTTTTCCAATAACATAGTAAGGACAATTTTCTCTTTTAATGATTTTCATGATTTTCTTTAAAGCAGGAATATCTTTAACTTGAATATAACCTCTAGCAGGACCACCTACTTTATAAGTCGTATGTTTATACATGGGTTCAAATTCAAGTATTTCACCAACATCTTCTTGTTTTAATTCTTTGATTATTTTTTCAAAATCCATGTTTATCCTCTACTTTCTATTAATTTGATCATTTCATCAGCAATGTCTTTACAAGCATTGACTTTTCCTAATTTTTTCGCATTTTCACTAAGTACAGTTAATTTAGCTTGATCACTCATTAATTCATCAATGGTTTGAATTAAGCCACTTGCACTTAAATCTTTTTCTTTGATCATTAATGCTGCATTTTTATTGACTAATTCTAAAGCGTTGTATTCTTGATGATTAGCTGCAACATAAGGACTTGGTATTAAAATCATTGGTTTACCAATAGCTGTAAGTTCAGCTAAAGTAGAAGCCCCTGCACGTGTTACAACAATACTGCTTGCATGAAGTAAGCTTAACATATCATTGATATAAGGAACGACTTTTACATTTTCCGGAATAATGGCAATATTTTCCATCACTTCATCAAAGTGGTTTTTACCTGTAGCAAAAATGACTTGATAATCTTTTAACCCAAATTTAGGAACAGCATCTTTCATAATTTCATTAACACTCATAGATCCTAAACTTCCCATAACGACAAGTACCGTTTTTTTATTCTCATCTAATCCATATTCTTTTAAAATAGCTTCGTTATAGGTTTCTTCACATACTGCACTTGCACGTGGATTTCCTAATAATTTTGTTTTTTCTTTAGGGAAAGATTGGTAAGCTAAATCATAACAACAAATGATTTCATCTACATGTTTAATCAAGATTTTATTAGCTAATCCAATGATGGAGTTTTGTTCATGGATCATTGTTTTAACCCCTAAGCGACTTGCTGATAAAACAATCGACGCACTTACATAACCACCAAAGCCAATAACTAAGTCAGGTTTAAATTCTTGAACAATTTTTTTAGTTGTTTTTAAAGAAGCTGCAAAAACAGCTAATGCTTTCATTTTTTGTAAAGGATTACCTGCTAATCCTAAAACATGAACACCTTTATATGCATACCCTAATTCAGGGACTACTTTTGATTCTAAACGATTCGTTGTACCTACAAATAAAAATTCTGTAGATTCATAATGAGATTCTAAATATTTAGCAAGAGCAATAGCTGGATATAAATGTCCACCTGTTCCTCCGGTTGCGAATATAATTTTCATTTTTTATCACTCCTCAACTTCTAAGTATATCATATTCTAATACAAAATGGAGACGATTAAAATAATTTTTGTAAAGTAATTCATTTTATCTTCATAAAATGAATTAAGGTGATTCTATGAAAAAATATCAACTGCTTTTTTGTTCTCTTTTACTTTGTTTAATTGGTTTAATTATGGTCTATAGTTCAAGTCATATTTGGGCATTGGATAAATTCAATGATGCCTTTTATTATATTAAACGACAAGGTCTTTTTGCTTTACTTGGTCTCATTGGTTTATTTATTCTTACTAAAATCGATTATCATCTTTATTATAAGTATGCTAAAGTAATCCTATTCTTTTCTTTTATCCTTCTTATTCTTGTTTTGATTCCTGGTTTAGGACAAGTTCGTGGTGGTTCGAGAAGTTGGTTTTCTCTTGGTGCTTTTTCTTTACAACCTTCGGAAATTTTTAAACTCGCTATTATCATTTATGGGAGTCGTTTTTTAGCGAACAATTATCCTAAATTAAAAAAAGTAAGAAAAGTCTTTTTACTCCTCTTACTTACTTTCTTAGGTTTTGGACTGATCATGTTGCAACCGGATTTTGGTACCGGTATTGTTATGTTATCAAGTGTTTTAATTATGGTGATTGCTAGTCCTTTTCCTTTTAAATATTTTATTTTACTTGGTATTTTAGGCATTATTGGTTTAGCCCTTCTTATTCTTTCAGCCCCTTATCGTTTACAACGTATTTTAGCTTTTTTAGATCCTTTTCAAGATCCTTTAGGCAGTGGTTTTCAAATGATTCAGTCGCTTTACGCTATTGGTCCTGGAGGATTAGTAGGTGTTGGCTTTGATCAAAGTATTCAAAAACATTTCTACCTCCCTGAACCTCAAACTGACTTCATCTTTTCGATTTTATGTGAAGAAAATGGCTTTATTGGTGGAAGTCTTGTTGTTCTTCTCTATTGTTTTCTTATTTTTAAAGGATTAGAAATTTCTCAAAAAGCGAATGATCTTTTTGGAAGTTATCTTGCTTTAGGCATTACTGCTATGTTAGGAATTCAAATTATTATTAATTTATGTGTTGTCGTTGGCTTATTTCCAGTAACCGGAATTACTTTACCTTTTATGTCCTATGGTGGGACAAGTTTAACCATCGTTTTAAGTTGTATTGGGATCTTACAAAATATTGCTTCTCAAAGTGACTTACTCTAAATTTTGTTTATTCTTTTTATTTTCAATTTGTTTACTCACTTTACCTAATATTTGATCTAAAATGGTTTGAGTCAATTGTGATTGTAAGTAATCTTGTGCCCACTTAATATCTTTTAACGTTTTATTTCCTAAATAAATTTGTTGGAAAATATAAGTGGAACCTTCTCCTAAAAACATAATAATTGATCCAGCAACTAAGCCATTTAAAACCTGTGCTCCTACATGAATTCCAGGTATAGCCCTAATCATTTCAATGGATTTTTTAGCGACTAACCCTACCGTACCCATTTGTAATAATGTATCAATAAACTCCTTAGCTTCACTTTTAGTTTCTGTTTCATATATTTTGGCAATACCTCGAATCATAATGGCTTCAATAGGCGCTAAAAAAGTCGCATCTGGAATTGTCGTTGGGTTTAAAGAAGCAATAACACTCCCTAAACTAACAGAACTGGTAATCACTGTTTGGCTTTGTATTCTTTTTTTCTTTAATAAACCCTGTTTATCTTGTTCATCTTTACTATTTTCAATTAGAGTCTTTGTTAAAGAGAGGATTTGCTCTTTTTCTTGAATAGGTACACCAACAATCGCCTTAACTTGGTTTAAATGATAATGATGGACTAACATTTGCACATAATGTTTTTGTGTATTCAATACATTTTCCTCTTTAATCGAACCAATAATGATCATTACGGGTAAATAACTTGATTTTACCTTCTTGCTTAATTGTTTGATTTTTCCATCGAATTCTTCAATCTTTGTCCCATCTAACCCATACCAAATCAATGTACCTTGTTGTTTAATCTTATTTACAATTTCATATTCAAACACTTCTTGATCTAATGCATAATAAACACTTTCTTTATTTCCTAACACCATAATTCTTGGTTTTTCCATCTTTTTCACCTACTTTGAACTTATTATAATTAGTTTAGATGACTTATTCGTGAACTAACTAATTTAAAAAGTAGGACTATGCCTACTTAATTAACGCTTTTAATTCTTCTACACTTTGATGCTTTAATAAAGCATCAAAGATTAAATCGTATTGTTGGATGGTTAAATCATTTAAGAAAGTTGTTTCTTCATTAGGGTAAAATGCATTAAATAATTGAATTACTTTACTTTTAGTTGCTTTCAATTCACCAATTGAAATACCTTCTTCATGTCCTGATGCTCTTTCATTTGCCATATCTTCTTCAATAGCTTGTAATTCTAATTCTCGACTTAATGCCATTAGTCTCAAATCTTTATCTTCATTGAATTCATCTAAAATATCACTCATGTTTCCCACCACTTCTTTCTCTTCTAAAGCAAGTATATCACGAGTTACGCCTTTATCCAATAGGTATGCAAATAATTCTGTATGGTCTAATAAATCCAATATTTTTTCTTCTAAAATTTTATTAATATATTGAATATAAAATACAACTTGTATAATTGGAAAATCATCTCTTGTATTCCCTTTTCTATTATGTATTTCCCACCAGTCAATCATAAAATCATCAGGAATGTTGGTTGTATTCGTTATAATGATTTAATAAACTTTTTCTGTTTCACTATAAGGTTTTCCAATTTTATATTGGTCTGTTACCATTTGAAAACCATAAGCATTAAAACGATCAAAATGAATAGATAAAGATGCTGATTGTTGCATTTCAATATTAATATAAGGTCCGTCTTTTAATTTGGCCCGAATATCTACAGTCATATCTTTTTGTAAATAAGTATTTGGTGTGAGCTTTGGGGTTAATACCACGATTTCATCAAATTCAAGATGAAGTATATCTTCAATAATAATTTTAAAGAAAGGTTTTTTTTTAGGATCTTGAGGATCACTAAAAAGATGATGTATAAAAATATCATTTTTTAAATTAGTTAGTTTTTCTTCTTCATTAATTTCTGTGATAACCATTCAATCACTCCCTTCATATATACTTATACGCAAAAAAATAAAAAATTACTTACAAAAATAAAAAAAACAAGATTTTATCAACCTTGTTTGTTACTTCATTATTCTATTACTTTACTTAATTCTTGTTGCTTCCTTTCATTTGATAAAGACTTATCCTTATCCAAATTAAGTGTAAGACTTGTTATACCTAATTGTTGCATGATTACTTGTGTATCTACACAATGATCGATACATCTTTGTTTAAAGGTATTTCTTAATCCTTGATAAGTGATCTCAAATCCCAATTTATCACAAATCTTATTTAATCCTCTTTGTAATGTCTTTTGATCCATTAATACCTTATTGTTTGTTAGTAAATAGTTATCTTTGTCTTTATACTTACAATAAACATCTAAATAGTTATTTAAACAATAAGGTATAACAATATCTCTTTTAACTGGATATTCTAATTCAAAGACCTGTGTTAGTGTTTTCGTACTGACTTCATTGCTTTTAGCTCTTTGTGCTCTTTTGTCTATATGGATGATTTGTTCATCTATATCATCATATCTTAATGCAATGATTTCTCCTAACATCATTCCTGTATCCATAGCAAGTAATATACTTAGATTTAAGGCACTTACTTCTTTTAAACAATATTCTTGTAATCTACCATATTGTTTATCATTTAATTCTTCTTTCTTTACAACATTCTTATCTACTTTTACTAAAGAAAAATCAATATGGTGTAACCCATATTGATTTTCATAAGTACTATAGATCGATTTAATAACATTTTTGATGGATTGTAATAAACTTGAAGATAATCCTTGCTTAACAAGATCACTTAAATAATGTCTTAGAATATCTTCATTTAAATCACTTAATTCATACTGATTAAATAAACTAACCAAATACTTATTAACAATACTTGTATATTTATCTAAAGTACCTGGTTTTATTTCTTTTTCTTTACTACTTAACCATTCATTACATAGTGTTTGACTATTAAGCAATGGATATCACCTCCAGCAAATTATTTAAAACAATAATCTTTCACTACTATATTAAATAACCAATACAATAATGAACCAATATATTTATTATAATAATTTATATAACCATACGATACGTGTGCAATAGAATTTCTCAAATTTAATTGATTGCGACCAAAAATAATTTTTAAAATTGATAAGAATGAATCATCTAATAAATTTTTAACATAATTACAATTTAAAAGTTTATTTAAAGTAATCGAATCCAACAATAAATCACCTATATCTTTTTCTTGGCTTGGATTAAACAAA
>URQL01000039.1 GCA_900550005.1 uncultured Erysipelotrichaceae bacterium | reverse complement strand
TAAATAGCCATAATTTCACCAAAATCTTTATTTTTTAAATCACGAGAAGCCCTAATTAAAGACATCGCTACATCTTTTCCTTCATCTTCTAATATAAAATTTTCATGGTAATTTTCAAAAACGGTATTTATTAAAGAAGCTTCGGACTTATTAAGAGGTAAATCGTCTAAATAATTTTGAGGAATAATTCCTTGATATGCTTTTTTTCCAACTTAAAGCACAAATTTTACTAACCTCATAAACTAAATCTTCTCTTACTTTTAGTAATCTCATTTTCATACCTACTTTCATAAAAAAAGGTATAAAATCGATTGATTTTATACCTTAAAATAACTAAATCATTTTATCTAAACGTTCACGACGTCTCTTAGCATCAGCTTCACATTTTGACATTAATTCATCAGCATGTTCAGGGTTTACCTTAGCTAATTGAGCAAAACGGTTTTCTGATAATAAGAAGTCTTTGAATCCAGTGAAATCAGGTTCTTTTGAATCGATTTGTAATGGGTTCTTTCCTTCATCTTCAAGACGAGGATCATAACGTAATAAGTTGAAGTATCCGCATTGGATAGCACGTTTTTGTTGTTGTTGATGGTTAGATAATCCACCTTTGATACCATGTTCATTACATGGAGAGTAAGCAATAATTAATGATGGTCCATCATAAGATTCTGCTTCTTTAAAGGCTTTGATTGTTTGCATTGGATTAGCACCCATAGCAACTTGAGCAACATAAACATGTCCATAAGCCATTGCGATTTGAGCTAAATCTTTCTTAGCTACACGTTTACCACCAGCTGTGAATTTTGCAATAGAGCCAGCTTGTGATGATTTAGAAGATTGTCCACCTGTATTTGAATAAACTTCTGTATCAAGAACTAAGATGTTAACATTTTGATCACTAGCTAATACATGGTCAACTCCACCGTATCCGATGTCATATGCCCATCCATCTCCACCAACGATCCATTGAGATTTAGTTACAATGTCCCCTTTGTAGTCTAAGATGTCTTTAACTTCTTCACATTTAGAAGCTTCAATTAATGAAATCATATCATTGTATAAAGCTTTTTCTTCATTACGGTTACCTTTAATTTCTTTGTATTTTTCAAATACAGCTTTTAATTCAGGTTCAACTGAATCAATTGTTGCATCAATCACTTCAAGAATATGTTTTGTTTTGTAATTAGCTGCTAATTTCATACCAAATCCATATTCAGCATTGTCTTCGAATAATGAGTTAGCCCATGCAGGTCCTTGTCCATTTTCATCAGTAGTAAATGGAGTTGAAGGAGTTGATCCACCATAGATAGAACTACATCCAGTTGCATTAGCGATCATCATATCAGAACCAAATAATTGAGTAGCTAAACGATAATATGGAGTTTCACCACATCCACCACATGCACCAGATACTTCGAAGTATGGACGCATAAATCCAACACCTTTAACTGTTGTTGTAGGATATTTATCTGTTTTATAAGTTACTTTAGTATACATGTAATCAGCTAAATCGGCATGTTTGATTTCTTCTTTAGCATTAACCATAGTTAAGGCTTTCTTACCTGCTTTACCTGGACATTCAGTAACACATAAACCACAACCTACACAGTTGTCAGGTGAAACTTGGATACGATATACTAATCCATCAACATTTCTTCCCATTGGTTTCAATACATCATCTTTAATGTCTTCAGGAGCATTTGCTAATTCATCTTCATCTAATAAGAAAGCACGAATTGTAGCATGTGGACAAACCATAACACAGTTATTACATTGGATACAGTTTTCTTTATTCCATTTAGGAACATCAATAGCGATACCACGTTTTTCTTTGAATGCAACACCAGTTTCCATAGATCCATCTAATTTATCTAAGAAAGCAGATACTGGTAAATCATAACCATCAAGTTTATTGATTACAGAAACGAAGTTATCAAAGTGATCATCACCTGTTCTTTTACGACGACTTGTTACAGTTAAGTCAGACCAACTTGGATCTACAATTACTTCTTCAATAGCATCTTTACCTTGATCAATTGCTTCATAATTTAAACGAACGATTTCATCACCTTTTTTACTATATGATTTTTTAGCTGCAGCTTTCATATATTCAACAGCTTTATCAATTGGTAAAATTTGTGGGTTTAATGCAAAGAATGCAGATTGTAAAATAGTATTTGTACGACGTCCCATACCAATTTCATGAGCAATTTTATTTGCATTAATGATGTAGAATTTAGCTTGTTTATCAGCTAATTGTTTTTTAAGTTTATTTGGTAAATAATCAACGATTTCTTCTTTACTAAATTCAGTATTTAATAAGAATGTACCACCTTTTGCTAAAGATTTTAACATATCATATTTTAATACATAGTTATCTACTGAACATGATACGAAGTTGGCATTAGAAATATAATAAGTTGCACGAATTGGTTCATTACCAAATCTTAAGTGAGAACGTGTTGCCCCACCTGCTTTTTTACTATCATAAGCAAAATAAGCTTGTGAATATAAATCTGTATGATCTCCAATAATTTTAATTGAGTTTTTATTAGCTGAAACTGTACCGTCTGAACCTAATCCATAAAATAAGCAAGCAGTGAAGTTTGTTTCAACATGGAAATCTTCATCTTCTTTTAATGAACGATGTGTAACATCATCATTGATTCCAATTGTAAATCCAGTAAATGGATTTTCACTATCTAAGTGAGTGTATACTGCATGGATTTGTTTTGGATTTGTATCTTTAGAACCCATACCATAACGTCCACCAATAACTAATTCAACATCTGTATCTTTTAATACAGAAAGAACATCTAAGTAAAGTGGTTCACCTAAAGCACCCATTTCTTTAGTACGATCTAGAACAGCTACTTTTTTAACTGTTTTAGGTAATACTTTTAATAAATATTTAGCACTAAATGGTCGATATAAATGAACTTTGATTAAACCAACTTTTTCACCTGATTTTCTCATTTGGTCAATTGTATCTTTAATTGTTTCAGTTACAGAACCCATAGCAATAATAATTTTAGTTGCTTCTGGATCACCATAGTAAGTAAATGGTGCGTAATGTCTACCTGTAATTTCAGAAATTTTTTCCATATAGTCTGCAACAACTTCAACAACATCTTCAAAATGTTTGTTTTGAGCTTCACGACCTTGGAAATAAATATCATCGTTTTCAGCTCCACCACGTTGAATTGGATTTGTGTGTGGATTTAATGCTCTTGCTCTAAAATCAGCTAAAGCTTTTTTATCAATTAATTTTTCAAAAACTTCATAATCTAATACTTCAATTTTTTGAATTTCATGTGATGTTCTAAATCCATCAAAGAAGTGCATTACTGGAACTGAAGATTTAATTGCTGTTAAGTGAGCGATTCCTCCTAAATCCATAACTTCTTGAACAGAGTGAGAACAAAGCATTGGCATACCAACTTGACGACATGCATAAATATCTTGATGATCTCCAAAGATGTTTAATGAACGTGTTGCAAGTGCTCTGGCAGCTACATGGAATACACCAGGTAATAATTCTCCAGTAACTTATATAAGTTAGGGATCATTAATAATAACCCTTGAGATGCAGTAAATGTAGTGGCTAAAGCCCCACCTTGTAATGCACCGTGAACAGCTCCGGCAGCTCCTGCTTCAGATTGCATTTCGATTACATTTAATTTAGAACCGAAAATATTTTTCTTCCCTTGTGCAGCCCATGCTTCAGCATGTTCAGCCATTGGAGAAGATGGTGTGATAGGATAAATGGCTGCTACTTCACTAAATGCATAGGCAACGTGAGCAGCGGCTTGATTCCCGTCCATTGACACATAATTTTTTGCCATTTTATAATCCTCCTTTAATTACTACTACCATTATACTATTTAATTTTGCAAATTTCCACCGTATAACTCAGCAAAATGATATTTTTTCAAAGCGTATACATGGAAACCTTACCTATTATACTCCTTAAAGTGCACTTTAACACAACCCTTTTTACTAAAAAAATTTTTCATTTAAATTTTAGTCTTTTCTTATCTATGTTATAATGATTTTGGAGGGATCAATATGAGTCTAAAAGAAGAATATGAAAAAAGAAAGCAACGACGTGAAGCCGTTAATTATTTTAGAAAAAACAACGATGCCTTTTTATCACCAGAAAAAACACTCCTCCTTGTTTTAGCCGTTCTAATAACAAGTATTATTGGTGCTTTAATCCAAGCCATCGTCACAAGTGGAACATCCATTCGTTTTGGCATTATCTATATTCTTATTGCCTATATGATTTATGCAATTTGTCATCGTTTTACTTCATTCTTTTCTAAAAAAGTAGTAACGATTGCCTATATCGGTTATGTTGTCGCTATCCTTGCTACACCGATTTGTTCACTTGCATTATATACAGGTTTAAACTATCTTCCCCAATTTCTATTAACACCTACCCTTTGGCTATCAAGTTTACAAAATATTGCATCAACTAATCCCATTAGTTGGTTTTCTTACATTTTAGGTGGTATAGAACTTTATTATTTAATGAAATAGAAAGGATCAAACAATGAAAAAAGTAGCACAATTTCACAAAGTCAGTCTTGAACAATTCACACAAAGTTGGGATCTAGGTGGAGATCCTAAAGCCATTTATGAACAAGTCCAACTTCCTAAAAGAGCCACTAAAGGGTCTGCCGGTTATGACTTTTTTACGCCTGTTGCCATTGAATTAAAACCTGGTCAAACCATCAAAATTCCTACAGGAATCCGTGTAGAAATGGAAGAAAATTGGGTTTTAAAACTCTATCCACGCAGTGGCTTAGGTTTTAAATATCGTTTACAATTAAACAACACCGTAGGAATCATCGATAGCGACTACTTCTATTCAGATAACGAAGGCCATATCTTCGCTAAAATTACAAATGATTCAAACGAAGATAAAACCGTAAGTCTTGAAGCGGGTGAAGGTTTCATGCAAGGTATTTTTATTGAATATGGAATTACTTTTGATGATGATGCCACTCAAATTCGTAACGGAGGATTTGGTAGTACAACTAAAAAAGCATAAACAAAAAAGAGGCCCAAAACCTCTTTTTTCTTATTCTTTAACAAACACTTCAACAATTTCACCAATATACATTTCATGATAATCTTTACTTGGATAATTTTTTTGATCTAAATCTTTTTCGACAAAACCACTTGCAAGGATAGGTGCATGATACAACTTTTTACAAACAAGCACCATCGTTGCTTCTTTAAAATAACCATAATCGTTATTTATAATAGGATGAAATCCAACATGAGCTACCTTATCTTCATCCTTACCTGACACTTTTCCTAAATAAGCTAAGGCCTTTTGATCTTTTAAATCATAAAATGAAAGCGTAAAATAATCATTTTCATCAACAAATTTTTTCGTATAACGTTGTGGACGAATATAAGCTGTTGCTACATTTTTATTCCACAAAACACCAACACCACCCCAAGAAGCGGTCATGGTATTGATTCCTGATGTTTGATTGCCCGCCGTAATCAACATCCATTCCTTACCCATTTTAGTAAATGGGTTCATCATTAAATCTTCAACTGCAATTTTTTTAAATGCCATTTTTACTTTCCCCCTTTTTATTATCGTATACCTTATACAATTTCTATACAAACAAAATGCTCAAAAGAATGCTTTGTATTTCTAAGCTATTAATGGTATGATGGTTAACAAGGAGGAAAACACATGGATTTTAACGAAATAAAAAGAATTATCAAACCTTGGGTCTTTTTAGTTGCCTTTGGCATTCTTTTTAGTGCCATTATTTTTAATTTATCAACAACTTTAGATCTTGTTTTTCAAGTCATTTCCTTATTCAAGCCTCTTTTTTATGGAATTGCGATTGCCTATATTTTAAATATTCCTATGAAAAGTATTGAAAAATTAATTCAAAAGCACACAAAAGAAGACTCTTTTTTGCAAAAGAAATCAAGAGCACTTGCGGTTTTTCTAACGCTTATTTTAGCACTTTTAACCTTAGCTATTTTAGTAAGTATCATCTTACCAAAATTAGCAAGTAGTTTTGGTTTGTTATTAAACAACTTTAACACCTATTTAACAAGTTCTGTAGAATACATCAATAAATTATTAAATTACTTTAAAATTGATTACGATGCATCGAAATCACAAATTTACCAATACTTAGAAAGTCTAAAATGGAATGACATCATTAAAAATGCAACTTCTTGGCTAAGTATTGGAGCTAGCAGTATTATTTCAACATCAATGGGCTTTATAGGTTCTTTTGGAACCTGGTTTACAGCCTTTATGTTGAGTCTTTATTTATTAACAGCAAAAGAAGATTATTTAACTCAACTAAGAAAAATCATTGCTGCCTTGTTTAAAGAAAAACAAACAGAATACATTTTCAAAGTTGGAACCAAAGCCAATGCCATTTTTTCAGGTTTTATTGGTGGACAACTAGTTGAAGCAGTCATTTTAGGAGTACTTTGTTATATTGGGATGCTTATTTTCCGTTTCCCATTTTCTGAACTTACTTCTGTAATCGTTGCAGTGACAAGCTTAGTTCCAATGTTTGGAGCAATGTTTGGCATGGTCTTTGGCTGCATCCTCATTTTTGCCTTAAACCCCATCCAATCCATTTGGTTCATTGTTTATTTCCAATGTTTACAACAATTTGAAGGAAATGTGATTTATCCTCGTGTTGTAGGTGGATCCGTAGGAATTTCAGGAATTTATGTATTATTATCCTTAGTCATCTTTGGAGGATTATTTGGTATTACCGGAATGCTTATTGCCGTCCCAATGACAGCTCTACTTTATTCAACGATCAGCGAATGGATCAACCACCGTTTAGATCAGAAAAAATTATTTGTTGATGATAAAAATTTCTATTCAACTAAAGAAACTAAAAAGGAATAATCAAAAAGGCATTACTTCAAAATGGAGTAATGCCTTTATTTTTTTATTTTCTTTTTTTCTTTTTATGACGTTCTTTTTTACGGTTAGGGTTTTGTACTTGTTTTTTTGGTTTACCTGTAGGCATTCCTGTAAGTGGATTGATACGTGTCATATTTTCCATTAACGTTTTTGATTGTTCAAATTTCTTTAATAAACGGTTAATGTCAGCCACTTCCATCCCGCATCCTTTAGCAATACGAATTTTACGTTTTGCTGTTAAAATAGAAGGATCACGTCTTTCTTCTTTTGTCATTGAATTGATGATGGCCTCTGTTTTAATTAATTCTTTTTTAGCATCTTCATCATTAACTTGTTTTAAAGCTGCACTATTAACTCCTGGAATCATTTTTAAAATACCTGAAATTGATCCTAATTTTTGTACCTGACGTAATTGTTCTAACATATCATCTAAACCGAATGTTCCTGATGTTAAACGATCTAAAGATTTTTTAGCTGATTTTTCATCGATCACATCTTGTGCTTTTTCAATTAAAGACATGACATCTCCCATACCTAAAATACGGTCAGCCATACGATCTGGATAGAATAAATCTAACGCATCTAATTTTTCACCTGTACCAATGAATTTAATTGGAACTTGTGTGATTTGACGAATAGATAAAGCCCCTCCACCACGAGAGTCCCCATCTAATTTTGTTAAAACGGCACCGGTTAAAGCTAAACGTTCATTAAAGCTGCTTGCTACATTAACGATATCTTGTCCAGTTAATGCATCTACAACTAATAAAATTTCATCTGGATGCGCAATTTCTTTAATACGAACAAGTTCATCCATTAAAGTTTCATCAATATGTAAACGACCTGCTGTATCGATCAAAATAACATCATTGTTATTTTCTTTAGCAAATTCGATGGCTTCTGTAACAATTTGTTCTGGTTTAACATCTGTTCCTTTAGCAAATACTGGCACATCTAAAGAACGCCCTAAAGTTTGTAATTGGTCAATTGCTGCAGGACGATAAACGTCACCAGCTACTAATAATGGTTTCTTCTTATATTTTTTACGAATTAAGTTAGCAATTTTACCTGTTGTTGTTGTCTTACCAGCACCTTGTAACCCAACCATCATAATCACAGTTGGTTTTTTATCAAATTGAACTTCAACAACATCATCACCTAATAAATGAACTAACTCTTCGTGAACGATTTTCACAACCATTTGTCCTGGTGTTAAAGAAGCTAAAACGTCTTGTCCTAAAGCTTTTTCTTTAACATTCGCAATAAAATCTTTAACAACATTAAAGTTAACATCCGCTTCAAGTAAGGCTAAACGAATCTCACGAAGCATTTCATCCATATTTTCTTGTGTTAATGTACTTTGTCCCCTAATTTTCTTTAAAGAACCTTGTAATCTCTCTGAAAGTGATTCAAATGGCATAATAGACCTCCTATATATTTTTAATTTGTTCTAAATAGTTATAAAGCTGTTCATGATCTTGTGAGTCAAACGCTTCTAACTGATCAATCAATTTTAATCTTTTTTCATGCTTTTCTAATAATTTTAACTTTGCTTCATAATCTTCTAGTGTATGAATCGCACGTTTTAAATTATCATAAACCGCATTTCTTGATACATCCAATTCTTCAGCAATTTCAGCTAAAGATAAATCTTCATCATAATATAAATTCAAATAATTTCTTTGTTTATCGGTTAAAAGTTCACCATACATATCCATAAGTAGATTGACATGTTGTGTTTTTTCTAATTGATCCATAATTACTCCATCAAGTTCTTACATAGACCATAGATATATTGTTCTAAATCGAAGGCTTGTAAGTCATCCATTTTTTCTCCTAAACCGATAAACTTAACTGGAATATTTAATGCATCTTTAATTGATAAGACAATTCCACCTTTAGCTGTTCCATCCATTTTTGTAAGAACAATTCCTGTGATTTGTGTAATTTTTGCAAATTCTGTTGCTTGAGAAACTCCATTTTGTCCCGTAGTTGCATCAATAACAAGTAAAGTTTCATGAGGACCATCAGGAATTTCACGTTTAATAATACGATTCATTTTTTCAAGCTCGTTCATTAAATTCACTTTATTTTGTAAACGTCCTGCTGTATCAACAATGAGAACATCTGCCTGTTGTTGTTTGGCTTGTTTGATTCCATCATAAACTGCAGCTGATGGATCGCCACCTTCTTTTCCTTCAACAATGGCGACATCCAATCTTCTTGCCCATTCTGCAAGTTGATCGATTGCTCCAGCTCTAAAAGTATCACCCGCTACAAGCATGACTTTTTTACCTTCTTCTTTCATAATATGCGCTAGTTTAGCAATCGTCGTTGTTTTTCCTGCTCCATTGACACCCACCATTAAAATAACAGTTAATCCATCTTTAGCATATTGGATTTCATTAGTCATAACACTGTCATTTGCATAAATAACAAACATTTTATCCGCAATGATTTCCCCTATTTCTTTTGGATCTTTTATTCCTTGAATACGTACTTCATTTTTGATTTCATCAACAATTTTCATAACCATGTTGACTCCAACATCACTCATAATCAAAATATTTTCTAATTCTTCAAAATAATCATCATCAATTTCACGATAACGTGCAGCTAATTGATTGATACGATCAGAAAATGTGGTATTTGATTTATCTAAACCAGCAACATACTTTTCATTTTGTTTAACTGATTTTCCTACTAATTTCTCCTTGATTTTATCAAAAAATCCCATCGTGTTCCCTCCTAACTTACATTTTGCGCTGCTTCTTCAAATTTTACACTAATTAATTTCGTAACGCCTTTTTGTTGCATTGTAGCTCCATAAAGGATATCGCATTGTTCCATTGTCCCTGGACGATGCGTAACAACAATAAATTGCGTTTTTCCTTCAAATTCTTTTAAATATTTAGCAAAACGTTCTACGTTTGCTTGGTCTAAAGCTGCTTCAACCTCATCTAAAATGCACATTGGTACTGGTCTTACTTTTAAAATAGCAAATAAACAAGATATTGCAATTAACGCTTTTTCTCCACCTGAAAATAAAGAAATATTTTGTACAGCTTTTCCTGGTGGTTGTACATCAATGTCGATTCCTGTTTCCAAAATATTTTCTGGATCACTATATTTAAGCATGGCCTTACCACCACCTAATAAAGATCGAAACACAAGGTTAAATTCCTCATTGACTTTATTAAATGTTTCATCAAAACGTTTTGTCATGACTTCATCCATTTCATCGATTGCTTGTAATAATGTCGTTTGTGCCTCTAGTAAATCTCCTTTTTGACTAGTTAAATGGTCAAAACGTTCACTAACATTTTGATATTCTTCGATAGCATCTAAATTGACATTTCCTAAACGACGTATTTCTGTTTTTAATGCAAAGACTTCACTGCGATCATCTTCATTGTATTTTTTATGACCATAATGTTCACTTGCATATTCAAAAGTCATTTTATATTCTTCATTTAAGTAAGCTAATTTCGAATTTAGATTTCCTTCTAATTTTGTAAGTTCTACTTTTTGTTTCATGTATTGATTTTGACAATCATTTAACGCTTTTCTTAATTCACGTAACTCTTGCTCTAAAATATCATTATCATTAACATAACCCATTCTTGTTTCGCGTTTTGCTTTAATTGAAGCGGTAAGTTCTTCTTTTAAAGCATTGGCTTTATTTAATTCTTGAATTAAATCTTGATTCGTATCTTCTTTTAATAAAGAATCCACTTCTACTTTTTCATGAGCTAAAGCTTCATATTGTGCTTTGGTATTTTTAAAATGAGCTAATTTATCTGCTACTTCTTCTTCAAGACGAGCAAATAAGATTTTCTTTTGGAGTAGTTCATTACTTTGTTCACGATATTCTAAATCCAATTCATTAATTTGTGTTTTTAATTTAGAAAGGTTGATTTCTAAACCTTCTAAATCTTTTTGAATCACTTCTAATTCCTTTTTTGATTGGTAAGAACTATTTTGTTGACGGCTTTGACCTCCGGTCATTGACCCTCCTACATTAACCACATCTCCATTTAAAGTAACGATTTTATAGCGATAATAAAGTTGATTTGCTAAATGGTTTGCTGTTTGTAAATCTTCTACAATCAATGTATTTCCTAATTGATTGGAGATCACTTTATCGTATTTTTGATCATATTCAACAAATTCACTAGCGATTCCTAGATACCCTTTTGTATTTTGACAAACTAATAAATGTTCATCACGAACACTTCTTTTTGATAAAGAAGGGATTGGTAAAAACGTAGCTCTTCCTGCCCTATTTTTTTTCAAATAACCAATGGCTTGTCTAGCACTTGCTTGATCTTTTGTTAAAACAAATTGCATTGCTCCACCAAGC
>URQL01000038.1 GCA_900550005.1 uncultured Erysipelotrichaceae bacterium | reverse complement strand
TATCTTTAATTTTTTGTAATTCAAATTTAACCCCGATATCTCTGAATGTTTGACGAACTTCTTCATAATCTTTATTTAAGAATTCATCACCGTATTCTTCTTTTACTTTAGCAGCAATACCAATGATATCTTTACCATGGTAACCATCTTTAGGTAATTCACATTCCATTCCAAAAGCTTGTTTATAACGAGCAAATAAAGAAGCCGCTAAATTATTGATTTGATTTCCAGCATCATTAATATAATATTCTCTAGTTACATCATAACCAGCAGCATCTAAGATACGACAAATACTATCACCCACAGCTGCCCCTTTAGCGTGACCTAAATGTAAATCACCTGTAGGGTTTGCTGAAACAAATTCAACATCATATTTCACTTTATTTCCATAAGTTGATCTACCATAAGCATCTTTTTCTTGAAGAACTTCACCAATGATAGAAGTCATGCTTGTTTTATTTACAAACATATTGATAAATCCAGGTCCTGCGATGTCTACTTTAGAAATCAATCCTGAATTTAAATCTATATTTTCAACAAGTAGAGAGGCAATTTCACGAGGATTTCTTTTTAATTGACGAGTTAATTGCATTGCAATATTTGAAGAGTAATCCCCATTGGCATTATCTCTAGGTATTTCAATAACAATACTACTTGCATCGATCGTATCAAGTAATCCACTTTTAATAACACTACTTGCTAATAATTCTTTTAAAGACGATTCAATTTTGTTTACACTCACTTTTTCAACCCCTCCTGTTTAAATGCATACAAATATAGATTATAATAAAACAAAAATAGTGGATAGTCAAAAGAAAAATTCACTTTTCCACTCATTATTTCATGTTTTTTTAATTATTCTAAGTTTAACCATTGCAATTGCATATAAACAGTTGAAATGATCTGTTCATTTTGTCTTAAATGATATTTCATTTTTAAGATTTCTTCTCCCTTTTCAAGTTTCAATAATTCGCTCGTTAAAGGGATAGAACCATACATCGTTTCATAATTATTATCAATACGCATTCCTTTTTTCAAACGTAAAACACTCTTACCTTGTTTTAAAGAAAGATGTTCTCGTTTTTGATCAATAATAATTTCAAAGGGAATATGGTCCTCATTTTCAAAATAAACAAAAGTTTGTTCTCCTTTTTCATGCATTGATCCATTCGCTTGGATCGTTACACTTTCCTTTTGTCCATCTGTAACGATCACACTCTTATATTTTATTTTAATAATTTTGTACATTTTCTTCACCCATGTATATTATACCTATTTTCTTACCAAAATAAAAGTAGGTGAGAAAATGAAAATCATAGGAAAAACATTCGTCTTTAGCATGCTTACACTTGTTTGTCTTATTTTACTTGGTTATGGAATAGCCTATCTTAGCGCCAGTCAAAACATTGGTAAAAACAACCAAATTGAAATGTACGATAATACCGGAGAATTATTTTACCAATCCAATCATGAAGCAATGGGAAAATATATTGATCTTGATCACGTATCTCCTTATTTTGTAGAAAGTATCATCGCTATTGAAGATCGACAATTTTATAATCATCACGGTTTTGATCTAATCGGGATTTTTCGTGCCTTGGTTAATAATTTAACTAAAGATACCCTTCAAGGAGCCAGTACCATCACCCAACAATATGCGCGTAACCTCTATTTAACAAACGAAATCTCTTTGAAAAGAAAACTAGAAGAAGCCATGTATACCATGCAACTTGAAACCCATCTTTCTAAAGAAGAAATTCTAGAAGGTTACATCAATACAATTTATTTTGGTAATGGAATCTACGGGATTGAAAATGCAGCCCATTATTATTTCAATAAATCCAGTCAAGACTTGAACTTATCTGAAAGTTCACTCCTTGCTGGAATCATCAATGGACCTACCCTCTATGATCCCATTAGTCGCCCTGATGAAGCTAAAAAAAGACAACAACTTGTTTTAGAAGCACTTTATCAAATGAAAATAATTGACCAAAATACACTCACAACCTGTTTAAATGAAGAAATCCAATTAGAAATCAATTCATCCTTAGCTTATTCATCCTCACTTCAATACTACAAAGATACTGTTTTAAATGAATTACGTTCACTTGGTTATAAACGACTTGATCAAATACAAAACAGACTTAAAATCTATACAACACTTGATTCATCCTTGCAATCGACTTTAAATACATCCATCAATAATCATATGCCAGATTCTTCTTTAGAATGTGCTAATATCGCCATTGAACCCAACACTTTTAAAATTCTAGCAATCAATGGTGGAAAAGATTATCAACTTTCCCAATATAACCGCGCAATGGATGCTTCTCGACAAGTAGCCTCAACCATTAAACCTTTACTCTATTATTTAGCTTTAAGACAAGGTTTTGAACCAACCACCACTTTTACAAGTGAAGCAACGACTTTCACTCTTGCAAATGGAAAAACTTATAGTCCAACGAATTATGCTGATCTTTATGCCAATAAACCCATCACAATGATTGAAGCTATCGCTTTATCTGATAACATCTACGCAATGAAAACCCATCTTTTTCTAGGAGAAAACGCCCTCGCAAGTAAATTAGAAGATTTCGGCTTAAAAAACGTTAGTCCCGATGCTTCTTTAGCTCTAGGAACCTTAAGTACTTCAATTTATACCATGACGAAAATCTATACCTGCTTTGCTTCTTTAGGAAAATACCAAGAACCCTATTGTATCGAAAAAATCGAAGATCAAAACGGAGATGAACTCTATCATCACCAAGATAAATTAAAACAGCTTCTTGATGAAACCACTTGTTTAATCTTAACCCAAATGTTACAAGCTTCTTTTGATGAAAAATGTATCGACTACTCTGAACCCACTTTACTTAATTATAAAAGAAAACAACCTTTTGCCGCTAAAAGTGGAACCAGTGATTTTGACAGTTTAGTAATTGGCTATAATCAACATATCGTAGTTGGAAGCTGGGTGGGTTATGACCAAGATCAATTACTTGAAGCCTATCAAGAGCGTATCGTCGCTAAAAAAATATGGTATGACCTAACCAATCTCTATCTTGATTCTTCTTGGTATCAACCCAATGACCAAATTGAGGAAAGAATTATTGATCCTCTTACAGGCAACAGTACGCCTACAGGAAGTCTTTACTGGTTTAAAAGTAAAAATACAAAACAACCCCCTTTGCAAAATCTTAGCGTACGATTTCCTTAGGGTAATAAACTAACTTATCCATTTTATTACGTTTAGAATACACGATTGCTTCAACGATTTCAGATACATCAGGTAAATCTTTAATAGATTTATCTTTCATTAAAATTTTAATATCCCCTATTTCCCCACTAGCCCCATAATGCAAATAAGGAATTTGTTGTTGTCTATCTTTAATGATGTAATAACGTGGATCATATCCTGCATCATAAGCAAGTTTTTGCAACTTCTCAACATCTCTTTCATCTTGATAGTCTTGATGTTTTAAAAGATGACGATTTAAAAAACGGTTTGCTAAATCAGCTAAAATGAAATCTTCTTCCTCTAAAAAACATTTAAAGTAATATTGAAGGACTGATTCATCTAAATTAAAATAATCTTCATACGAAACATGATGATTTAAAAAAGGGATTAAATAATGCAAGTCTGTTTTAAAATGATATTTTGTTGAATAAAGATCTTGTAAACGTAAAAAGATTTTACTTAATATTTTTTCATAAGAACGTGCAGTTGGATGATAATAAACTTGCCAATACATATGATAACGAGCAAGAATATAATCTTCAATGGCTTGTACTCCGGATTCTTTATAAACGATTTGATGATTAACAACACGTATCGTTCTTAAAATACGACCTAAATCAAATTCGCCATACGTTGTTCCACTAAAATAGGCATCACGAAGTAAATAATCCATTCGATCAGCATCTAATTGACTAGAAATCATTTGCACAAGCATCTCATTGGGATGCTTTTTTTCAATAACTAAAGCGACATCTCTTGCTAAATCTACATGATAACGATTTAACACTTTATGAACTTCACTATTGCCTAAAATCATGTCCACTGTCATCTTTTCATGATTCGTTTGAAAAACCGATTCAAAACTATGAGAATAAGGTCCATGTCCTAGATCATGTAATAATCCTGCACACATCACAACAGCGATCTCATAATCATTTAAATGATTTTGGATCTCTGTTTCCTTAACCATTCTTCTTACCACTTCATAAACTCCTAATGAATGTGTAAAACGTGAATGTTCTGCCGTTTGATAAACTTCATAAGTACCACCTAATTGTTTGATTCTTCTTAATCTTTGCATCTCTTTTGTATTAATTAATTGCCAAATTAAAAGATGATCCACATGGATATAATTATGAATAGGATCACGAAAAACACGACTATCATTCAACGTAAAAGCACTTAATTTAAATGTATTAGTTTCCATATTAACCCTCCTATTTCTATTATACAATAAATTTCGCCAAAAATTTTTTAAAATTACTTTTTAATTTGAGAAAAAAATGTCGAATTAAATATTGTATTTTTTTTAATACATCTTTATAATAGTAAAGAAATTAAAAGAGGAGATTTTTTTATTTATGGTTTATGGAAAATTAAAACAAAGACAACCTTGGAAAAAACATTTAATGTCTTTTATATGTGTCATCGTTGCATCCTTGATCATGTCTTTAAATATCAAATCCTTTGTACGTGCAGGTAACTTATTACCTGGAGGATTTAATGGTTTAACTTTATTGATTCAACGTATTGCCAGTGAATTATTTCATACTGAGATACCTTATTCATTTATTAATATTACTTTAAATGCTATTCCTGCTTATATCGGTTTTAAAACGATTGGAAAAAACTTTACAGGTTATTCAATCTTAATGATTGTGTTAAACTCATTTTTAGTCGATATTTTACCTTCTACTCCAGTCACTTCTGATCCTTTATTAGTAGCCATTTTTGGTGGGATCTTAAATGGTCTATCGATATCCATTGCTTTATATGGAAATGCTTCAAGCGGGGGTACTGATTTTATTGCCGTATTCCTCTCTGATAAATTCAATACTTCATCATGGAATTTAGTATTAGGATTTAACGTTATTGTATTAACCGTTTCAGGTATTTTATTTGGCTTTGAAGCTGCACTTTATTCGATTATTTTCCAATTTGTATCTACCCAAGTGATTCATCGTTTATATCAACGTGATCAAAGAACAACTTTATTTATTATCACATCAAGTCCAGAAAAACTTGAAAAACGATTACTTTCTTATACTCACCATGGAATTACGCGTTTTGAAGGTAAAGGATGTTATTTAGATGAACCTCGTACATTACTTTATACGGTTGTTGCTGCCAACGAAGTTAAAGATGTTATTGATTTTGTAAAAGGAATCGATCCAAAAGCCTTTGTTAATATTAGTCGATCAATGAAAATTGAAGGTGGATTTTATAAAGAACCTCGTGATTAAGATGTTCTTTTTTTAATATAAAGTTTATCGACATACTATTGACTTTAAGATTTTGTTTTTTTATAATAAACCCATTGAGGAGGAAATTTATGAATAAAAATGAAATGGGAACAGAAAAGGTCCCTACCTTATTAATAAAATTTTCAATACCAGCCATTATTGGTATGCTGGTTAATGCGATTTACAATATTGTTGACCGTATGTTTATCGGTAATGCTCCAGAACTTGGTTCCCTTGGTCTTGCAGGAATTACAGTAAGTTATCCGGTCACACTTATTTTAATGGCCTTAAGTTTAATGTGTGCTATTGGTGGTTCAACTTGTTTTTCCATCAGTTTAGGTGCAAAAAAAGAAAAAGATGCCGCCTTATTTATTGGTAACGCCTTAACATTAACCATCTTTTGCGGTTTAGTCTTTATGATTTTAGGTAACCTTTTTATTGATCCACTACTTGTCGTACTAGGTGCAAGTGATAAAGTTTTACCTTATGCTCGTAGCTATTTAAGCATTATTCTTTTTGGAGCAGTTTTCCAATGTGTAGCAATGTGTGGAAATAACTTTTCTAGAGCACAAGGAAATCCTAAAAATGCAATGATTTCCATGTTGATTGGTGCCGGATTCAACATCTTGTTTGATTATATTTTAATTGTTCAATTTCATATGGGAATGCAAGGTGCTGCTTTAGCAACGATTGGTGGACAATTTTTAAGTATGATATGGCAACTTGCTTTCCTTTTTAGTAAACGTTGCATTATTCCGATCCAATTTACTTCAATGAAACTAAGTCTTCATCATACAAAACGAATCTTAAAAACAGGTATTCCTGCCTTTTTAATGCAATTTTCAAACAGTATTTTAAATATTATTTTAAATTCAACATTAATTACTTATGGTGGTGACATTGCTATTAGTACAGTTGGGATCATTACCAGTGTCCAAACGATCCTACTTATGCCGATTACCGGTTTAACTCAAGGACAACAACCTTTAATTAGTTATAACTTTGGTGCAAAACAACCTAAACGTGTTAAAGAAACATTAAAATATGCCATTTTAGCAGCAAGTTGTATTGCTTTATTTGGTTTTAGTATGATTCAATTTTTTCCAACAACAATTATTAAAGCTTTTAACCAAGAAGTGGAAATCATTCAATTAGGACAAAAAGCATTACGTATTTGGTTTATGTGTTTACCTGTCATCGGTGCCCAAATTTGTTGTGCAAACTATTTTCAAGCTATTGGTAAAGTTCGTGAAGCAAGTGTATTAACTTTACTTCGTCAACTGATCGTCCTTATTCCAATGATTCTTATTTTATCTAAGTTATTTGGTTTATATGGTATCTTCTTTGCTGTACCAATTGCTGATTTATCTGCATTTATCATTACATCTATTTTAACTTATAAAGAATTAAGATCTCTTTAGAGGTCTTTTTTTATAACCAAAAAAGGAAGATCACTCTTCCTTAAATTGCTTAATCATTTGAATCATACCTTCTTGATCATACCCAAGTTCGCTCATCTGCTCATAATAATTTAAAACAGCTTGATGAGCTTTTTCTTGTCTTAAATTTTCAATCACATTTAAGTCTTCAACAACAAATTTTCCTACTGCTCTTACACTTGTAAGTAACCCTTCTCGTTCAAGTTCACTTAACGCTTTTTGTATCGTATTTGGATTAATGGAATATTCTAAAGCAAGTTCTCTAACAGATGGAATTTTATGTCCAGGTAAATATTCTTTTTTCAAAATTGATTTTTTTATTTCTTCCATTACTTGTAAATAAATAGGAAGATTGGGATCAAATTCGTATTTCATGATACACCTCTATTCCATTTCTAACTTATGATCAATTAAATAAACTGTACCACAATAAAATAGAACTGACAAGCAGATTTCAAAGACAGCACTAAACCAGAGCCAACTCGTTATTATTTGAGGTAATAAATCATAAAATTTAGCACCTACAAATAAACCAATAAAATAAATTCCAATAGCACTTGCAATAAGGTTTTTACGTATCCTATTTGTATGAACAAAGTTTATTATAAAATAGCAAGAAAGAATCGCTGAAGTTGAAATAATAAAAACAACACTAAACAAGCCTTCATAAATACCTATCCATGATGAAAACTGTGATAAAATAAGACAAACACCCACAAAAACCATCAAAGAGATCAAATACGGTCGATAAGAACTTAAAAGTTCGTGTTTTAATAACTTCAACATAATATCGCCTCCTCATATTTTAAAAATAAAATATTTATTCTAATTCAATACAATGATCAATTAAATAAACAGTACCACAATAGAATAATATCGATAAAAACAACTCAGATACAATCGTATAATAGTCCCAATTCACTAACTTTAAAGAAAGGTGACTCGTAATAAAGATATTTAGAAATAACCCTGCACAATAAATCGCAACAGCAACAATTGTTCTATTTTTTCTCACATATTTTGTGTGAACAAAGGTGATTACAAAATAGAAAGAAAGGATCGTTGCACTAAGTGTGAATAAAAAAGTAATAAGTTGCCTAATTAAAGAACCCATATCGATTTGAACAGAAAATAGAAAATGAAATGCTTCGCTAATAAAATCAAAGAAAGACACATTAGCAAATTTTAAGCTAAAGAAACTTACTCCTACTACCAAAATAACACCTGCAACAATTGACCAAATCATAGCTCCAAGTAACTTAACTAAAATCAATTCTTGTGTACTTGTAGGTAAAGTTAAAGTGAGATAGCCTGCTCTTGAAAACATTGATTTTTTAAAATAAAGAACAATGTTAACATAAATCGATATTACGATTCCTAATATAGCTACAACGATGATACTCAAAAACATACTCATAATCGCTTGTGGTAAAGGTAAATAGGGGAACACAAAACAACCGATTAGAAATATTAAAAAAGTAACACAAAATTGACGATAAGAACCTAATAGTTCATATTTTAATAACTTTAGCATCGAAATACCTCCCTAAATAATTCATCAACAGACATTTGTCTTTCACTTCTTAATGTTTCCACATTTTCATGTAAAATCAATTTTCCATCTTTAATAAAGACAACTTCATCAAAGATTTGTTCTAAATCGCTAATAAGATGAGTAGAAATAAGTACCAAAGCATCTTCATCATAATTATTTAAAATCAAATCTAAAATCACTTCACGTGTGGCGGGATCGACACCGGCAATTGGTTCGTCAAGCACATAAATTTTTGCCTTTCTTGACATCACTAAACAAAGTTGAAATTTTTCTTTCATCCCTTTAGACATGGTTTTGATTTTCATATCGGGAGTTAAATTAAATGAAGTCATTAATTCAATACAATGTTCATAATTAAAATCTTTGTATAAATCCTTAAATAAATTTAAAGCATCTTTTGCTTTCATCCAGTCTTGAAAATAAGATTCATCAGGTAAGTAAGAAATCATTTGTTTTGTTTCTTTTCCAATTTTTTTACCATCAATTACTACTTCACCTTGATAACTTTTAAGTAAACCATTAATAATTTTGATCATTGTGGTTTTACCTGATCCATTAGGTCCAAGTAAGCCAATAATTCTGCCTTTCTTTAGTGAAAGGTTAAGTTGATTTAAAACAAGTTTTGAACCATAATATTTTGTTAAATTTTTAAATTCAATTAAATTCTCGTTCATAATTTCCTCCTTACTGTATTAATACACTAATACAGTAACACGATACATTGCTTTTGTCAATAAAAAAAGAAGATGTTTTCACATCTCCTCATTTATTTTATTTTTTTGCTTTAATTGCTTCATCAATGGCTTGAGCAGCTTTTTTACCAGCACCCATTGCTAAAATAACCGTTGCTGCACCAGTAACAACGTCACCACCAGCATAAACACCATCTTTACTTGTTTTCATTGTATCTTCATCAACAATGATTCCACCCCAAGATTGTGTTTCAAGTCCAGGTGTTGTTTGACGAATCAATGGGTTTGGACTTTGTCCGATAGAAACGATAACTGTACCTGTTTCAATAGAGAAGTTAGATCCTTCTTTAGCGATTGGTCTTCTTCTTCCACTTGCATCAGGTTCACCTAATTCCATTTCTACACATTCCATTGATTTAACCCATCCGTCTTCACCATGGATAGCAACTGGGTTTGTAAGTAATTTGAAGATAATTCCTTCTTCTTTGGCGTGATGTACTTCTTCTTTACGAGCTGGAACTTCTTCTTCACCACGACGATAAACGATATAAACATTTTTAGCCCCTAAACGTTTAGCTGTACGAGCTGCATCCATAGCTACGTTACCTGCTCCGATAACACATACGTTTTCAGAGATTTTTACAGGTGTAGGATGGTTAGGGAATTCATATCCTTTCATTAAGTTTACACGAGTTAAGAATTCGTTAGCTGCATAAACACCATTTAAGTTTTCACCTGGAATACCTTGGAAACGAGGTAAACCAGCACCACTACCAACAAAGATCGCTTCATACCCTTGTTGTTGTAATTCATCAATTGTTATAGAACGTCCAACAACAACATTTGTTTCAAAATCAACACCAAGTGCTTTAACGTTATCTACTTCAGCTTGTACTAAAGCTTTAGGTAATCTAAATTCTGGAATACCATAAACAAGTACTCCCCCTACTTTATGTAAAGCTTCAAAAACAGTAACGTCATAACCTTTTTTAGCTAATTCACCAGCACAAGTAATACCTGAAGGTCCTGATCCTACAACAGCCACTTTATGACCATTCTTTTCAATTTTTTCTTGCACTGCTTTACCATGATCACGATGATAATCAGCAACAAATCTTTCTAATCGTCCAATACCTACAGATTCACCTTTAATACCACGAACACATTTACCTTCACATTGGTTTTCTTGTGGACATACACGACCACAAATAGCTGGTAATGCATTTTCTCTTGTAATCGTTTGATAAGCTTCTTCCATTTCTCCATTAGCTACATGAGCAATGAATTCAGGGATTGGTACACCTACTGGACATCCTGTCATACATGGTTTATGACGACAATTTAAACAACGTGTTGCTTCTTCTTTAGCTTGTTCTAAAGTATAACCTAAAGCAACTTCTTTAAAGTTTTTATTACGTACATTCGGTTCTTGTTCAGGCATTTTTACCTTTTCTAATGACATGTTTGGCATTATTGTACCCCCCTCATTAAATTACAAATACGATCTGCATTTTCCATTACTTCATGTTCTTCTTCTTTAAACATTCTTTGTCTAGCCATCAATTCATCAAAATCAACTTGTAAACCATCAAAATCTGGTCCGTCTACACAAGCAAACTTGATTTTTCCATCAACGCTAACACGACAGCATCCACACATACCTGTTCCATCAATCATAATTGGGTTTAATGAAACTGAAGTTTTGATATTATGTGGTTTTGTTACACCAACAACAGCTTTCATCATAGGTACAGGACCAATTGCAATCACTTCGTCAATGCTTTCTTTGTTATCAATAAGTTCTTGTAATTTTGTTGTTACAAAGCCTTTTTCTCCAAGTGATCCATCATCTGTAGTGATGTAAACATGTTTACAGAATTCTTTAAATTTATCAGCTAATAAAACATATTGAGCTTCACGTCCACCAATAATAACGTCACATTCAACACCCATATTAGCTAAAGCACGTAATTGTGGGTAAAGAGGTGCACTACCTACACCACCTGCAACACCAACAACATGTTTAGAGGCATGTAAAACAGTTGGTGCTCCTAATGGTCCAACGAAATCAGTAATTTCATCTCCTTCTTGAAGTTTTGCCAATTCTTTTGTAGAGAAACCAACAATTTGGTAAATAATTGTAATTGTTTCTTTTTCGCGATCAAAATCAGCAATTGTAAGAGGAATTCTTTCTCCATCTTCTCCTACTCTTAAAATAATAAATTGCCCTGGTTCGCATTTTCTTGCTACGTTTGGAGCATGTACTTCCATTAATTCAACTACATCATTTAATGTTTCTTTACGTAAAATTTTATACATAAAAAGCCTCCATTTCTCTTTCTCTTTGTTAATTATATCACATTCGAAACGGATTTCACATAGAAATTTATTGTCTTTTACAAACAAGAATGATAAAATACAAAAACAG
>URQL01000037.1 GCA_900550005.1 uncultured Erysipelotrichaceae bacterium | reverse complement strand
GTTTTAGGTGTTTTTGGAATTTACAAGTTAAGTAATTTACATACGACTTCACCAGTTCTTACACCTATTTCATCTTAGAACGATTCTCTAGCAACTAAAAATAAATTTTATATTTTAAAACAAGATGATAATGAAGTAACAGTAAAAGAAAGTATTACCTTAAATGGTGTAAATGAAAAAGCGACTTATACTTTAAGAGCAGTTCAAGGTGATACTGATTCTATCTTGTCATTAAATAAAACAGGTACAACTACTTTTGAATCTGATCCATTTAAATTAAATAAGTCAGATCAAAAATTACAATTGATTTTTAATGTCGATATTGATGGAGTAAGTCAAGATTTTCCATTAATGGAGATCGATGATTTTCCTTACTATTTAAAACCTCGTTTAGACATTATTGCAAGTGAAGATGGTAGTCAATATTCTTTTAAACAAACATTAAATGCATTTGGTAATATTATTATTGAAAATGAAATGAATTTTACATCATTAAAAGTTTATACAAAATATCGCCATGATGTTACAGGACCAACAGAACTTACACTTACGAATCATGAAAGTAAGAGATTTTCTGTAGATGATTTTATTAATACCGATATTGGTGGTTACTTATTAATAGATGCCATGACTGAAGCAGGTGAACACTATTATTGTAAAACATGTGTAAGTACTAGTGGTTCTAAAAATATTAGTAATTACCTTGAAACTTTAACTAAAGATGAATTTGATGCTTTAGTTAGTGATAAAACAATATTTTGAATATTAGGATTAGGAGGAAGAGGGCATGTTTAATAAAAAAATAATGGTTTCACTTTTAATTGGTGGTTTGTTATTTACTGGTTGTAGTAAAAAAGAAAACACTCTATTTACAATCACTGATGATCAACCGATCACTTTAGAAAGTATTGATAAAAAAGATATCACAGAATTAATGAGCGATAGCGAAAGTTATACTTATTTGGATGATATTGATTTTCAGGGATGTTTTAATGATGATCAGGCTTATTATGGTTATGCTATTGATAAAGTTACATCTATTCAATCTGTAATGTATTTAGATTTTTCAACTGGTAATTATGAAATGATTTATAAAGCATCGGATGCAAATGCTACAATTTCACTATTAGGATTAAAGAATAATAACTTTGTTTATCAAATCTTTAATGATGGTAATTTAACTATTCGTCTTTATAATACAAAAACTAAAGAAGATAAAGAAATCATAAATAGTGAAGGAAGTTCAATGAATATTGACTCTACTGTAGATATTTTAGAAAATGAACTTTATTTTAGTATGTATGATAAAGAAACGGATCATTATATTATTTATCATTACGATATTAAAGATGACTTATTAGAAAAAATGATAAGTAAAGAAAATAGAAATTGTGCTAATCCTGTTGTAATAGATAAAAGTTTATATTACTTATCTGTTAATAATAGTGAATTAAGTGTTGAATTTGTAGAATACAATATGGAATCTAAACAAGAAAAAGTACTCTATGAAACAAAACAAACAGAAGAAAATAAAGGATTATATATTAGTGCTTTATACAAACAGGGTAATCAAATTTACTTACAAACACTAAGTAGTGAAAAAGCAATTATGTATGAAGTCGATTTACAAAACAAACAATTAAAACCAATAATTGAATCAGATAGTTTTGATATGTTTAGAATGAATGATCAATATATGACTTGGGGTGCGGCTTCAACTTCACCAAACCGAGTACGTCGCCAATACTATTTATATGATTATAAAAACAATATGAATTATGTAAATTCAGGCGGATATATTTCTTTAGGTAATCAAAAAATAGTTTGGATCCAATATTTAAAATCAGATGAAGCTATTCCTAAAGGTGAAGTTAATTCTAATGAAAATACGATTATTCAAGTAAAATAATAATGAGGAGGTAAAAACGATGCTTAAAAATTTAGAATTTAAAAAAGTATTAAACTCTATTTTATTCATTATTTATTTAGTTACATTGTGTATTCCTATTGATCCTAACGTACCACGTATGGGACTAGAAGAAGTAGATACAGTTTTTATCGGTTTAAATGCTAGATTTGGAATAATAGCTTTGTTAGCAATTGCTTTATTTGTAATCTCTATGGTTAAAAAAGATGGATTATTTGAAAATAAAGTAATGAACATTAGTATTTTGACAATGATATGGTTAATTAATTTAATACTAACAATAGCTTGTTTAAAATTCCAATACACATTATTTACACCAAAAAATCATTCTTATTATGCAATGTATTATATTAATATCATGTGTATTACAGCTTTAGGAATAAGTAAATTGATTGCTATGTTTGAAACTAAAACAGTTAGAAAGGGAAGGTTAGTAAGTTAACCTTCTTTTTTTGATTAAGTTTGCGCAAAAAATAAGATAAAAATTTCTATCTTTATTTTGTGAAATGGGTTACACTGATAATTATAGGAAGGTGGTGTAACTCTATGAAAAAAATTAAATTACTTTTATCTACATTACTTGTGTTAACGGTATTATGTGGTGTAGGATGTACACATATCCATGATGATCAATGTGGTTATAATCCTGAAACTGGTGAAGGATGTACTCATGTATGTGATGTTGTCGTTCCTTTATTGGAAGGCGAAAAAGGACCTACAATATAAGTATGGAAAAGATTGTTGATTTTGAACTTTATAATGTAGCACTTTTTTTATTAAACCAGCGTGAGTATTTAAATATTCCAATGAAATCTGTCGCTGTAGATCTGGACACAAGTTTAAGTACAATCAGTAGAATTGAAAATATGAAAATGCCTGTAAATAATATAACATTTGATAAAATGTTAACTTTGTATCAAATAGAAAGAAAAGATTTAGAACAAGCTAATAAAGAATATAAACATTATTTATATTTGTCTTTAGATGAAATTTGTCGCTCTGTTGATGTTATTTCTAATTTAGAAAAAGGATTACTAGATTTAGATGAAAAATATGGAAATATTAAAATTCCAATTTCACTTATCAATCATTTTGTTATTTATGTTTTTTTATTTGGGGATGGACAGTTAAATGTGACAAATGTAAAAAAAATGGAGCAATTAGCTGAGCAATTGGAAGATAAAATTAGTTTTTATTCTCTATTTGTTCAAAAAATAATTTATATTTTCTTAGCAGAAATGCATTTTCATAAAAGAAATCATATTATTGCTTATGATTTTTTAATGAAAGCTAAACAAACATATAATTCTATTGGAAAATATGATGTTTTACTGTACAGTTGTCTATTGAAAACAGAACCAAAAACAGAAGGAGCTTTTCTATTTTACGATTATTATGCAAAATATAACAACTTGTGTATACAATATAATCTAAGTAATCGATTGATTATCGGTAAAATTAATTATGGTATTTTCTTGAGAAATATGGGTCTATTTGAACAAGCTTTAGAAAATGATATTGCATGTTTTGATAATTCTTTGAAAGAAAGTAATATCCATAATTTTTATTATGTTTTATTGAACAATATAGGATTAGATTATAAATTTTTGGGATCATATGATAAGGCAATTGAATATTTTAATGAATGTTTGACTTATTGGAATGATTATGACACATATTTTGAGTTAATTTATTGTCTTTATAAAAATAATAATATTTTAGAAACTAAAAATTATATTTTGATAATTAAACAAAAAAAATTAGAAAAAAATATATATTATGATTTAATTTTATGGGTTGATAAAATTGTGAATGAGAAGTATGATGATTCTAAGAAAAGATTGTTAGATATTTATGAGAAATATTTTGACAAATCATCTAGAATAACAAAAAGAATGATTTTATTATTGCTATGTGAGCAATTTGAATTAATTGAAGATTATCAGCAAGCATATATTTATGCAAAAAAATTAATTAATATTTAGTGCTTTTTGGAAGATTATTTAGTTAATCTTCTTTTTTATTTGATATTCAATCTTGTAAAATGATAAATTTGCGCAAAATTAAAAGATTGATTTTTTAAAATTTTACCTTTACAATAGGAATTGAAAAGAAACCGATTTCAAGCGATGAAAGAAATATTGTTGAAGCAGTTTCTAATATAAAATGGAAGGAGGATTGATACCCATGGTAATAATAAGTAATCAGGATTTATGGACATAAAAATACGTGATCAACTACGTATAAAGATAGTTGGTAGAAAGGAAAGTATAAAACAAATAATGTTTTATACAAGGTAATAAATTAGTAGGTTATGAAAAAAATTAAGATTTTAACGCTTTTATTAGCTTTGGCTTTTATAGTTACAGGATGTAGTTCTAATCCAATAACATATAAAGAAATCAAGTTAGAAGATGCAATAAGTACAATTAATGATTCAAAACAGATTACGATTGATAATGGAACAAAATCTGTAGAGATTGATAAATTACCTGAACTTGAATTAACAGATGATGCAGTAGATCATGAAATAACAAGTAAACAATATTCAATTTGTGCTAAAGGAACAAATCATAATGGAGATAAAGATGAAGTAACAGTTTTAGCATTATATAATGAAGAAAACCAATACTATTTAGTATCTTATGCTTATACACTTAAAACAAGTGGCGATAAAGTGTATACACCAATTGGTTTTGATAAAGGCACAGTATATGAAGTATCTACTGATGTTTATGATACATTATCTAGTTATTTAAATTGATTTAATGATAGGATGGCTATGAATATGTAGCCATCTTTTTTCATATGTAAAAAATAGGCTTGAAATAAAAAAAGAAAATATCAGAATACAGTTGCTATTAATAAAATATATGATATACTTAAATTAAAGATAGAAAGCGATTTCAAAACAAGGAAGGAGAGTTAAAATGAAGTTGATGAGATATCATTTTCAAAGATTTTTCTTACAAAAAAAGGTTGTTTATACCATGTGTTTTCTTATAGTGTTAGGTACTATGGTAAATGTTATACCTTTTATAATGAACTCAAATGTAAGTCGTGTTGGTGGAATTTATAATACAAGTTTTTATTTAGCGGATTACTATATGCCAATCATTGCTGTTTTAAGCTTTTTGTTTCCTTTATTTGTTTATTATTTGGTTGTAGATGATAGTTATAATGAATCTTTTATGGAACATATGTTATTTAGTAGAGTGGATAAGAAAAAGTTTTATTGGTCTAAAATGATTTTTATTTTTGTTGCGAGTTTTTTATTATTAATGTGTTTCTTTTTTACCACAGCATTGACTTCTAAAATAGTTTATAATACTTCATTATTAGAGGGTACTTATTTAAGTAATGGATCAAATATAGGTAAATATCAATTTATAAATAGTGAATATATGACAAATTATTATCATTTTCCGAGTTTATTATTTAATCATAGTGATCTTTATTGCTTTATTAAAAGTTTATTCTTTTCTTTAATTGGAAGTTCATTAGGTGTTATGAGTTTTGGCATCATGCAATGGATGAATCGTTATATCTTAAATTATATTTTACCTGTAGGGATCGTTTTTATTATTAATTTAGCTTTTCATTTTATTAAATTACCTTATGATTTAAGTAGTTTATTATCAGCTAATATTTATGTATCTTCTCATTATTTAGGAGCATGTATCTTTTGGATGATTTTACCTATTATATTAGGTATTATTCTTGTTTACCTTCATTTAAGGGAGGAATAACTATGCGAAAAAAGTTGATCTTTAATGAAAGATATATACAAATCCTTTTTATAATGATTATTTTATCTTCTATAATAAGGTTTTCATTACGCTTTTTAGAACCAACTCAAAGTTATTTTTATATGAATAATCGATTTTTATGTAGTTTGTATTTTGTTCCTTTATTGTATTTTCACTTTGTAAATGAAGATATCTATTTAGACCCATATGTAAGAGTACGCTATCCTCAATATAAAAAAGGATTTTATTTAAGTGAAATAATGTTGGTTGTAAGTTATGCATTTAGTATTAGTTTAATCCTTTATTGTTTAAATTTTATTGGACAAAGGACTTTTTTTAGTTTTCAATTTACATTTAATATGGTTTTTACATTATTGATTTATGGTTCCCTAATTTTATTTTTACATATTTTACGATTCTTTGCAGTAAGAAAAGTATGTTATTGTATTGTGTTTATAGTAATGGCTATTTTGTCTTTCTTTGAATTTATTTTTCCTTCTTTCATTTCTCCATTTGTTGTATTTTTAAATGATTTAGAAGTAGTAAGTTATAAAGTGCCTTATATGATTGGTTTTATTTTATTAAATATAATTGAAATTATTTTGTTGAATAGGATGATTAAAAAGAAAGGAGATCTCTATGAATAAGATTGAATTAAAAGATGTATCTAAAACTTTTAAAGAAAGAGAATTATTTTCTAATGTGAATATTTCTTTAGAAAGTGGCAAGATTTATGGATTAATTGGACCTAATGGAAGTGGTAAATCTGTTTTATTTAAGATGATATGTGGATTACTTTCTTTAAGTAGTGGAGAAATTTATTATAATAATCAATTATTACATAAAGATTTTGATATTCTACCTTCTGTTGGTGTCGTAATTGATGGATCTAAATTTTATGAATACTTATCTGGCTATGATAATTTAGCTTTACTTGCCTCTTTAAAAAATAAAATAGGTGAAAAAGAAATCAATGAAGTATTAGCATTAGTCAAATTAAAGAAAGATAAAATGCCTGTAAAGAAATATTCACTAGGAATGAAACAGAGATTATCATTAGCTCAAGCCATTATGGAAAATCCTGATGTTTTATTATTAGATGAAGTAACAAATGGATTAGATAAATCAGGGATACAAATGGTCTATGACCTATTAAATCAAGAAAAACAAAAAGGTAAAATTATTTTGATCACATCTCATCGTCAAGAAGATATTGATACTTTATGTGATGCTTTATTTGAAATAGATGCAGGTGAGGTGATTGCTCATGAAAAAAGGGATTAAAAATATTGGATTGATTTTAGTTACATTTATCATTTGTATCGGTTTGAGTATGGTATTATCTAAAAAGAAAACAATTGAAACAGTAGCCAATCATTTAGATAATAATGAAGTACAATATCATTTTTTAAGTTTTTATAATGAGTACATTAAAAATGATATGAATTGTTCAAACTATAATTTAGATATTCAAAATTTTGATGAATTAGAAGAAAATTCTAGTTATATTGTAAAAGTAAAAGCATTAAAACAAAGCTATATCCTTTCTAATTTTGTAACAAAAGTAGAAGTTTTAGAAAGCTATAAAGGACAAATCAATCAAAAAGAAATCAATATATTCCATCCTGGAGTCATTGTTGATTATGAAGATCATACAGGCATCACGTTACCACAAACATGGCTTTTACCTATGAAAGAAGATGAAGAATATCTCCTTTATCTAAATAAAGAAGAAAGTTATGGCAGAGATGATTTATTTCAATATACCACGATTCCTTATTCTTTGATCCCTATTACTTCAACGATTCATTTAGGTTTATTAGATAATCAATCGCAATCTTCTATTACATTGAAACAAGATCAAGTACAAGCATTAGATTTATGCTTTCCTATTTCTACAAAAATAACTACAATGGATGGAAATGAAATGGATAACGGTTTTGTGAAAGATAATTATTTAGAAATGATTGATCAAAGTTATCAAAAATATCTTCAACAAGAACCTCAATATGATGAAAAGGTGGTTCAAAGTGAATTTTAATCTTTATTTAAAAGTCTTTTTTAAAAGAAAAGATTTATTATTTCTTTTAGGTTATAGCATAATTCTCATTATATTAGGGACAGGACAAACTTCTGGTGTGTATTTTCTAAGAGGTTTTAGTTTTATGGAAGGGACATCCTCAGATATTGCTAGACAATATATTTTATATTCTTTTTGGTGTATTAAATTATTGATTCCCATTTTTTATTTATTGGTTGAATTTATTGAATATTTTGCTTGTAGTCAATATTATTTTATAAGAGTGAATCAACGATCTAAATGGTTAACATTCTTTTTTATAAAAGGAATAGTATTATTGATCTTAGCTTTTATGATTCAAACTATGATCTACCAAATCATATATCATATCTTTATTCCTTTTTCATTTATGATGATGGTTGTTTTTATACGAGATTGTTTGTATTATTTTTTAATTTTTCAATGCTTTATTTTATGTCAATTTATGATTAAGAAAGGCTTATCTTATATAATACCAACTGTTTTATTTTTAGGTATATTTACTTTAGGAAATACAATGATGTTAAGTGACTTCCATTTTATTGAACTTATTATCTATTTATTTATAAATGGAATTGCGTACTGTATCAATATTTATTGTATTAATAAAAGGTTTAGCCATCTTATTCAAAATACAACTTAGGTTTTAAATAGTGATATTTGAAACCTTTTTTTGTTTAGAAGTAAAAAAAATAAAGACAATTGTTTAGATTTTTGCTATGATGGAAAAAATGAATAAAAAAAGGAGAGTATCAATGGAGAAGGAAAAAAATTTATTAATTGATGTTAATGAAAAACCTGAACCGTTGCAATGGCTATTTTTAAGTTTCCAACATGTATTTGCCATGTTTGGAGCAACAATTTTAGTACCAATGTTAACAGGTTTCCCTGTTTCAGTTGCTTTATTTGCTTCTGGGGTAGGAACACTTATTTATACAGCTTGTACAAAGAAAAAAGTTCCTGTTTATTTAGGATCTTCTTTTGCATATATTACTGCCGTAACTTTAGCAGTAGAAGCTATGGGTGGCGATATTTCTGCAGCACAAACAGGATTAATGTTAGTCGGGTTGATTTATGTTATTGTTGCGATTATTGTTAAATTTGTTGGAAAAGATTGGATCGATAAATTATTACCACCAATCGTTATTGGACCAATGATTGCTGTTATTGGACTTGGTCTAGCAAGTAATGCAATTAGTAATGCAGGATTTATTCAAGGTGGAGATGTAAGATGCATGATCGTTGCAATCGTGACATTTCTAGTAGCTGCTTTAATTTCTAACTATGCAAAAGGATTCTTAAAAATCGTTCCTTTCTTAGTAGCAATTATTATTGGTTATATTTTATCTATTTGTTTTGGATTAGTAGACTTTACAAGTGTAGCAGAAGCTGCATGGTTCTCTGTTCCACAATTTGCATTCCCATTTAAAGTACCAGGATTTAATACATACCATCTTTATTTTGGACCTGAAACTTTAGCAATCTTACCTGTTGCTTTAGTAACCATCTCTGAACATATTGGAGATCATACGGTTTTAGGAAAAATTTGTGGTAAGAACTTCTTAAAAGATCCAGGTCTTGAAAGGACATTAGTTGGTGATGGGGTTGCTACTGCTGTTTCAGCTTTTTTAGGAGGACCAGCTAATACAACTTATGGTGAAAATACAGGGGTAATTGGACTTACAAAAATTGGCTCAGTTTATGTTACTTGTGGTGCAGCCGTTATTGCAATTTGTTTATCATTCTGTGGAAAAATTGCAGCGGTTATTGGTTCAATTCCTAATTGTGTATTAGGTGGAATGAGTATCTTACTTTATGGTGTTATCGCAAGTAATGGTTTACGTATCTTAATTGACGCAAGAGTAGATTTCAATAAACAAAGAAACTTAATCATTGCTTCAGCAATGTTAGTTATTGGTTTAGGTGGGGCAGTATTCCCAATTGGTGGAAGTGCTACTTTATCAGGTACCGCTTTAGCAGCAATTATTGGTATTGCATTAAACTTAATTTTACCTGAATCAAAAACAAATTAATTTGAATGCTTCGGCGTTCTTTTTTTGTTGCTGTATGTTATAAATAAGTATTGACAAGTAGTATTAATTTGTTATAATTGCAAATGCAAATGAAAAGTGCCACAGGCTATAGATTTCTCTGTTTCTGATTATAAATAGACAATCTATAGCCTTTTTTTAATAAGAAAGGAGTATTTATGGAAGAAAGAAATCCAATGGGTTATAAACCTATTTTACCATTATTGGTATCAATGGCATTCCCGCCTATGTTATCCATGTTAATTCAATCATTATACAATATTATTGATAGTATCTTTGTTGCTAAATTAGGAGAGAGTGCCTTAACAGCGGTATCGCTTATTTATCCCTTACAAAACTTATCTTTAGCTTTTTCTTGTGGTGTTGGGATAGCTATGAATGCTTTGATTGCTCGACATTTAGGAGCAAATGATTCAGATAAAGCTTCTTATGTTGCCAGTCAAGGAATGGTTATGACTTTATTACATTCTTTATTATTTGTTGTAATGGGGTTATTTTTTATCCGTCCTTTTGTTTCTTTATTCTCTAATCAAAGTGATGTTATTGAATACGGTGTTCAATACGGACTAATTGTTATTACTTTTACATTTGGTTCATTTATTCATATTGCGATTGAAAAGATGTTTCAAGCTGTAGGTAATATGATCACGCCAATGTTTATGCAATTAATTGGAGCTGTAGTAAACATTATTTTAGATCCAATTTTAATCTTTGGTTATTTTGGATTACCTGCTTTAGGAGTATCTGGAGCAGCTTTAGCGACAATTATTGGTCAGTTTGTTGCTTGTTTTGTTTCAATTGGGCTATTTATTCATCTTCATACCCCAATTCATATGTCATTTAAACATTTTAAAATAGATTTTAAAGTGTTTAAAGAACTTTATAGTATTGCCTTACCTTCTGGTATGATGATGTGTTTACCATCTATTTTAGTATCTTGTTTAAATGGTATTTTATCTACCGTATCACAAAGTGCTGTTGCTTTCTTTGGTGTCTATTATAAATTGCAAACATTTGTTTATATGCCTTCTAATGGTGTGGTTCAAGGAATGAGACCATTAATGAGTTATAACTATGGATACCAAAAAAGAGATCGTATGGATAAAATTTTAAAAACAGCAGGAGTATGTATTTTTGCGATTTTATGTGCAGGAACATTATTATTTACTTTATTACCAGAACCTATCTTAAAAATGTTTAGTGCAAGTGATGAAATGTTAGCTATTGGTGTAAGTGGACTTAGAATTTTAGCTTTAGGATTTGTGATCTCATCATTTAGTATTGGAATGTGTGGGGCTTTAGAATCTTTAGGTTTTGGTCATCATTCACTTGTCGTCTCTTTACTTAGACAATTTATTATTACCATTCCAGGAGCTATGCTTGTTTTACCAATGTTTGGATTAAATGGTGTATGGTGGATGTTCCCAATCTCTGAATTGATCGCTGGTATTGTTGCCTTTATTTTCTATGAAAATACATATAAACGAATTGAGGTTTAAAAAGCCTCTTTTTTCTTTACTAAAAATAAAGTACAATGAAGATAGGAGTGATTAAGAAGAAAATATGGAATATACATTAAATAAAGTCAAACAAGAAGAAAAACAAATCCTTTATCGGTTACTTCAATATTCACTATTTGAAGAAAGTGCCACAGATTTAAATGAAATGAATGATCAAGCACTCTATGATTATGAATACTTTGATCTTTATTTTACTGATCATGATCGAGACGCTTATTTAATTAGAGAAAAACAAACGAATAAGCTTTTAGGATTTGCGATGGTAAATGGTTATGTTCGCTATTTTAAAGAAGGACACAGTATTGCTGAATATATGATTATACCAAAATATCGCCATTTAGGATTAGGTAAAGCTGTAGCTATTGATTTATTTAAAAGGTATCCAGGTCATTTTGATGTAAGCCCAGCTTATCAAAGTGAATCAGCTTATAAGTTTTGGTTAAAAGTTATTCAAGAATATACTAATGGAAATTATCAATATCAAGATGAATTATTTACATTTACAAAGGAGTAGAGGCTTATAGAAT
>URQL01000036.1 GCA_900550005.1 uncultured Erysipelotrichaceae bacterium | reverse complement strand
AACATTTTAATGATTTAACATTAAAAGAATTACATGAAATATATAAAGTCAGAACAGCTGTATTTGTTGTTGAACAAAAATGTCCATATCAAGAAGTGGATGATGCAGATTTAGTATCTTATCATCTTTATTTAAAAGATGAGCAAGGCATTCAAGCTTATATTCGTGTGATTCCTAAAGGTGTAACAATGGCAGAAGTTTCAATTGGACGTGTTATTTCTTTAAAAAGAAGACAAGGCTTAGCTTCAAAATTGCTTAAAGAAGGTATAGAGCTTGCAAAAGATAAATTCAATGCAACATGTATTGAAATCGAAGCTCAAGTTTATGCTCGTACTTTATATGAAAAAGCAGGATTTAAACAAGTGTCCGAACCCTTTTTAGAAGATGGTATTGAACATATTAAAATGAGATTAGATTTATAGGAGAAGGTTATGAAAAAAGTCTATTTAATTGGTGGAACAATGGGTGTAGGTAAAACGACCTTATGCCAAAAACTAAAAAAAGAATTAAGTAATGCAGTCTTTTTAGATGGGGATTGGTGTTGGGATAGTGATCCTTTTCAAGTCACAGAAGAAACCAAATCTATGGTTAAAGATAATATTGCTTATGTATTAAATAATTTTATTCATTGTTCTAGTTATGAACATATTTTATTTAGTTGGGTCATGCATGAACAAAGTATCATTGATGAAATTATACTAAATTTAGATTTGGATGAGGTAGAATGCTATCCTATTTCTTTGATGGTCGATAAAGATACTCTTGTTTCTCGTTTACAAAAAGATGTTGAAGCTAAAATACGTAATGAAGATGTAATTAAGCGAAGTGTACAAAGAATTGAAATGTATGAAACATTAAATACGATCAAATTGGATACAACAAATAAATCTTTAGATGAACTTGTTGAAGAAGTAAAACAATTAAAAATCGAAGAAGAATAGATTAGAAGCTGCATGATATAGATGCAGTTTTTATTTAGGATGATAAAATTAAGGTGGTTAAAGGTTTGTTGCAAAGGGAATAATTTGTTAAAATGGAAAAGAGGTGAGAAGGATGGAAAAGCGAATTTATATGGCGATTGATTTAAAATCATTTTATGCATCTGTAGAATGTAAGGAACGTAACCTTGATCCTTTAACAACTAATCTAGTTGTTGCAGATGAAAGTCGTACAGAAAAAACAATTTGTTTAGCTGTTTCTCCTTCTTTAAAAAAATATGGCATTCCCGGAAGAGCACGTTTATTTGAAGTCATTCAAAAAGTAAAAGAAGTGAATGAGAAAAGATTACGTAAAGCTAGAATACGAGAATTTAAAGCTTACAGTGATAATGATTTAGAATTAGAAAAAGATCCTAGACTAGGTATTGATTATATCATAGCTCCTCCTAGAATGGCTTTCTATATAGAATATAGTACTAAAATCTACTCCGTCTATATGAAATACTTTTCAAGTGAAGATGTTCATGTTTATTCTATTGATGAAGTTTTCATTGATGTTACGAGTTATCTCCATAAGTATAATGGGAAAGTGGATGAACTCGCTAAAAGGGTGATTAAAGAGATTTTTGATACAACAGGTATCACTGCAACAGCAGGTATTGGTACAAATTTATATTTATGTAAAGTTGCCATGGATATTGTTGCAAAGCATACAAAACCAGATAAAGATGGGGTTAGAATCGCTAAATTGAATGAACTTATGTATCGAAAACTCTTATGGAATCATAAACCATTAACTGATTTTTGGCGAGTTGGAAAAGGTTATGCAAAAAAATTAGAAGCAGAAGGTATTTATACCATGGGAGATATTGCTAAAGTATCCGTAGGGGGTCCTAAAGATTATTATAATGAAGATTTACTTTACCAATTATTCGGTGTCAATGCTGAATTATTAATTGACCATGCTTGGGGATATGAACCTTGTACAATTAAAGAAATCAAAAAATACAAACCAGAAAGAAACAGTATTGGCAGTGGACAAGTATTAAGTTGTCCTTATACATTTGACAAAGGACGAATTGTTGTTAAAGAAATGATTGAATCTTTATCTCTTACATTAGTGGAAAAAGCATTAGTTTGTGATCAAATCGTTTTAACGATTGGTTATGATAAAGAAAACTTACAAGGGTATTATGGGGAACTCATGGAAGATCGTTATGGCCGAAAAATTCCTAAACATGCTCATGGAACGATTCATTTAAATAAGCCAACATCTTCTTTAAAAAAGATGCAAGAAGCTTTACTTCAATTGTATGATCAAAAAGTGAATCCTAACCTAACCATTCGTCGTGTTAATATTTCTTTAAACAATGTTGTTCAAGAAACATCTATTGAAGGAAGAGTTTATTATGATCAACTTGATTTATTTCATCAAGAAATAAAAGAAGATGACAAAGAATTAGAAAAGGAAAAACAAATTCAATTAGCTACAATTGCTATTAAAAAGAAATACGGTAAAAATGCTTTATTAAAAGGATCAGATTTACAAGAAGGTGCTACAACAATTGAAAGAAACGAAACAATAGGAGGACACAAAGCATGAGTCAAGATATTCATCATTATGAGGATATACTTTATTTATCTAGACCTAAATCTTATCACAAAAAAATGTCAATAGAAAATCGTGCTGCTCAATTTGCACCTTTTGCAGCACTAACCGGGCATAAAGAAGCGGTATTAGAAACCGAAAGAAGAACAGTTAGACCTATTCAATTAGATGAAGATCGTAAACAACAAATCAATCAAATTTTATTAGAAATCTTATATCATATAGAAAAGCATCCTTGTATTAAAGTAGTATATTATCAAAAAGATTTAAAAAAGACAGGGGGAAACTATTTAGTTTATCAAGGTAGAGTAAAAAAATATGATGAGTATACGAAAAGTCTTTTTTTTGAAGATCAATTTATTTTAAAATGTAATCATATTTATCAAATAGAAATGTTATAGTCATAACTTTAAATTATGTTAAACTACTATTTATTGATATTATCTTTTTATCTATTAGTTAGCCAAGAGGATCCCATCTGAAATTCAGGTGGGGGTAATTCATAACACAAAAGCAGTTAGCTATAGAGATAGGATTTTCTGTATCTTCAGTTAAAAGAATTTTATAAAAATTAACTGAACAAAATTTAATTAAACGTGTTGGAGGCACAAGAGGGCATTGGAAAGTCATAAAATAAATAATGTTATGCAATAACTTATTGATTAGAGGTTGTTAACGGACAACTTCTTTTTTTATTTTTATAGTTGTAATTTGTAAGTTATCCTTATACAATTAATAAAGGAAAAGCGAGGTGTAGATAGTGGATAAACAAAATTTACCAATCGGATTTTTGGATTCTGGATTAGGTGGAATCAGTGTTTTAAAAGAAGCAATCAAGATTTTACCTAATGAAGATTATATATATTATGGAGATAGTAAACATGCACCTTATGGTACAAAAAGTATAGATGAAATTAAACAACTTACATTTAATGTGGTGCATCAATTAATGGAACAAGGAATTAAAGCCTTAGTTGTTGCTTGCAATACTGCAACCAGTGCTGCAATTAATGATTTGAGAAAAACTTATCCTGATTTTCCAATTATTGGAATTGAACCAGCAATTAAACCAGCTGTAGAACATGCTAAAGGGAAAACGATTTTAGCTTTAGCGACACCAATGACAGTCAAACAAGAAAAATTTCAACATCTTTTATCTTTATATCAAGATCAAGCACATATTGTTTCTATTCCTTGTAAAGGATTAATGGAATTTGTGGAAAAAGGAGATTTAAATGGTCCTTTTTTAGAAGCTTATTTTAATGAACATGTACTTCCTTATATGGATGAAGATACAAGTCAAATTGTTTTAGGATGTACCCATTATCCTTTTTTAAAACCCTATTTAAAAAATTGGTTAGGGGATAAAAGAATAGACATTATTGATGGAAGTAAAGGAACAGCTTTAGAATTGAAAAGAAAACTAGAAGAAAAAAATTTATTAAATCCAAATACAAAACAAGGAACAATACGATTTGAAAACTCTTTAGATCAACAAGAAATTTATGATTTGTGCTGGAAGTTATTGCGATTAGATATTGATGAATAAAAAAATATTGATCATTCTTATTTTGGTTATTACATTAATTGATTTAAGAGAAATTCATTCAACTGTTTATTATTATGATGAAGATTTTCAAATTAATACCTTTCATTCTACTCATGATCAAAATCAAGATGGAATAGACGATCAAAGCGATATTTTATACTATGCCAAAAAATATGTGAGTAAAAAACCTAAATATAAAAGTAAATACTATGCTACTGGATATCCTGATGATGATTATGGTGTATGTACAGATGTTATAGGTTATGCCTTGTTGCATACCGGCTATGATTTAAAAACTTTAGTTCATGAAGATATATTAGAAAATAGAGATGATTATGATATAGAAACAGTAGATGAAAATATAGACTTTAGAAGAGTAAAAAATTTAAAAATTTATTTTGATCATCATTTTTTGTCTTTATCTTTAGATGTGAATGATATTTCCACTTGGCAAGGTGGCGATATTGTTGTATTTAAAAATCATATTGGGATCATTGGTGATAAACGTAATGAAAATGGTATACCTTATGTTATTCATCATTCAAGAGTATTTCAATTTAACTATGAAGAAGATATATTAGAAAATAGAAATGATATTGTTGGACATTATCGAGTAAGTATTTAGGAGGATTTATGGATTACGAATATTTAGATGATACATTGATTCATCAAGGGCAATTTTATGATAAACAATCATTACCAAGCCAAATATCAAATGCAATTTATCAATATGGAGATAATAGTGATTTTGATTTATTAGCTTACATTGATATTAGTGAGCATCAAGATGGTAGCAAAGGTATGATTATTACTCAAAAAGGCATTTATTTTAATTTAGCAATGCCAGGAAAAATAATTTACCAAGACATTGTCCAAATTGCTTTAAAAAAGCCTTTACTACAAGATACTTTAATTGCTTTTATTAAGACAAAAGATAAAGCCTATCAATTTAAAGATTATATTATTAATGCTTTACAACTTATTCAATTTTTATCAGAAATAACAGGATTAAAAATAGATTATTTAATGAATGATTATGAAAAAATTGAATATTTTGTTCCTATTGTATTACAAGATTTATTAGATGATATTTATGAAGATATTGCTTTAGACGAAGATACGACAAAGAAAATCACGGATATGCAAGAAGAACTTCAAACGATACGTTCATTATCTATGAATGAATATCAAGATGAATTAATGTTACTTAATAATAAAGCATCAGCATTATTTGATGAACTTGCTTTAGATAGTGAAGAAATCGATCAATTAATACAAGTTCAAACAAATTTACAAAGTCAAGAAGATCAAAGATATAATCAATTTAAAAATTATTATGACCAAATGATGGATCAATATAAGAATGGCAATACAGGACAGTTTGATCAAATTCAAACCATGATGAATCGCTTAGGTTTAGATGAAAATACTTTAAAAAATAAATCTCCAGAAGAATTAAATCAAATCTTAGAAGACTTATGTTCTCGTTTTGGTATTTCTAAAAGTCAAATAGAAAGAATGGCACAAAGACTTAATAAATAACTTGACCTTGAGTTAACTTTAAGGAGTATCCTTGATTTAAGAGAGGAAGTGTGTTTATGTCACAATTTAAAGATGAATTAAAGAAATTAGATCCAGAATTTAGTGAACGTTTAGATTATTTTACATTTGAACAAGTTCCAACATCAACTTCTTTAGATGATCAATCACGTTACTTAGCTATTTTAGCTTGTTTATTAGGATTACAAGGAAAAGAAGAATTTGAAGTTATTTTACCAACAGCTTTAAAACATCTTAGTCCAGTAGAAGTAAAAGAAGTTATTTATCAAGCAACTGCTTATCTAGGAATCGGTCGTGTTTATCCTTTCTTAGAGGTTACAAACAAGGTATTTAAAGAACAAGGAATTGAATTACCTTTACCATCACAATCTACAACGACTTTAGAAGATCGCCGTGAAAAAGGAACTCAAACACAAGTAGATATCTTTGGTGACCATATGAAAGATGCTTATACAAAATCAACTGTCAATTATTTTTTAGCAAGTAATTGTTTTGGTGATTATTATACGCGTACAGGATTAACATTAAAACAAAGAGAATTAATTACTTTTTGTTATATTGCTGCACAAGGTGGATGTGAATCACAATTAAAAGCCCATACTCAAGCTAATTTAAATATGGGGAATGATAAAGATTTCTTGATGAATGTTGTATTAAATTTAGTACCATTCATGGGTTATCCTCGTTCGTTAAATGCGATAGCTTGTATTGATGAAGTATGTGAGTAATGTCTTAGGACATTGCTTTTTTTTGTAAACTATTGCATCAAAGAGGTTGTGTTTTTCTAAAAAAGAGAGTAAAGTTAAGATATATAACAAAAAAATGGGAGGAAAAATCATGGATAAAGAAAGAGCTTATGAAACTTTATCAAGACTTGCTTTTGAAAGAGTAGCTGGAACAGATAAAGAAATTGAAGCAGCACATTTAATTGAAGAAGAATGTAAAAAAATGGGAGTAGATGTAAAAATTGAAGAATTTGAAATTCCTCAACCTAAAGTATACGATGTTAAATTTGAAGTAACATCACCAATTAAACAAGAATTTTATTGTACTGGAATTGGTAAGACAGGACAAACACCAAAAGAAGGTATTGAAGCACCCTTTGTTTATATCTATAGTGGAAATGAAGAAGAAATCCGCGATGTTAAAGGTAAAATTTGTTTATCTACAGGGGGAATGTCAGGGGATTTAAGAAAAAAATTAGTTGAAAAAGGAGCATTAGGTTATATCGCTACTTGGGGTGGTTATTATGATGATGAAATCATGCAAACACAAGTACCACATCGTTTTGCACGTTTTTCACCAGATGATAAAAGTAATTTCCCTGGTGTTATGATGAATTTAAATACTGCTAAAAAACTATTAAAAGCTAAACCTGAAACAGTAAAAATGACTTTAAGACAAGATGTTGATGCTAAAGGGGTAAGTCGTAATGTCGTTGCGACAATTAAAGGTACTGAACTTCCTGATGAAGAAATTGTATTTAGTGCCCACTTTGATTCAGTTGAATTTTCTCATGGTGCATGGGATAATGGAACAGGTTCAATTACAATCTTAGAATTATGTCATTATTTCAAAGAAAATCCACCAAAACGTACAGTTAAATTTGTATGGTGCGGTAGTGAAGAAATTGGATTACTTGGATCATATAACTATTGTAAACAACATCAAGATGAACTAGATAAAATCAACTTAAATATCAACTTTGATATGACAGGTGTGATTATGGGAACAAATTTCGTCTATGGTTCATGTGATAAGAGTATTATTGATCGCGTTGTTTATTCAGCTAAATTACAAGGTATTCATTTTGAATCTAAATTAGGACTTATGCCATCAGATTCAACAAGCTTTGCTTTACATGATGTACCAGCAATGTCTTTTGGAACAAATGTTCCTCGTGGTGGTGCAGAAATTCATAATCGTCGTGATACAATGGATAACATTGACCCTGATGAATTCATTAAAACATGTAACTTTGTTGCTGGATTTGCAGATGAAATCGTTAATGGTGCAGTTAATGTTGTTCCTCGTAAATTACCACAAGAAGCAATTGATGCTAAAGAAAGAATGAAAAAGAACTTAGGATTTGAATAGAAAAAGGCATCCCAATCGGGATGCCTTTTAGATTAAATGATGTTTTTTCATACTATTATAAATACCATCTTTGGCAATATCATCCGTTACTTCATTAGCTATTTTCTTCAAATCTTCTTTCGCATTTCCAACAGCAATACCATGAGCACAATATTCAAGCATGTCTGCATCATTTAAACCATCACCAAAGGCATACGTATTTTCTTGCTTAATATTTAGATGTTGAATTAAAGCTTGAATAGCAGAAGATTTAGATACACCAGGAACAGAAAGTTCACCACTATCATCACCAAAGCTAGGTACAGTACAATGAATGACGTTAAATTCACTTTCAAATTCGCTTCTTATCTTATCGAATGGAAATCCTTCTTTTTCTAAGAAACAAATTTTATTAACATCATTTCTATGTAAGTCTTGACCTTGAATGAGTGAAGGAATGAAGTGACTTGGTGATTCTTCTTTTCTTTTTCGAGCTTCGGGATCATTTTCTAGATCTCCATAAGCATTTCTTTCTAGTCTTGGTACAAGATTTTGACTTGCATATAATCCACCATTACTTTCAATATAATAATCAAAACCATGTTTTTCAAAAAAATCAACCACATGGTTAATAGCATCTTGAGATACCTTTTTATGATAAAGCATTTCATCTCCAATTTCGACAAATCCGCCACCAGCACCAATGATGCCATCAAAACCGATTTCTAAAATATGAGGATAAATTTCTGCTTTAGAACGACCTGTACATAAAAAACATAAATTTCCTTTTTTTCTTGTTTCTTGTACAGCTTTAATTGTACTTTCAGGTACATATTCTCTTGCTGGACGAACATCAACTAAAGTTCCATCTACATCAAAAAATATAATCTTTTTATCCATGAATAATTCCCCCTAAATGCCATTATTATAGCAAACTCTTTTTAATTTTATTTTCTTTTTCATTTTTAGAAATAAGTTTTTATTTTTGGTAGATTTAGATATAATTTTTTTTGAGGTGATGAGGATGTTTGTAAGAGAATGTATATTAAATCGACATAGTTATCGTGGAGAGTATGAAGCTATTCAAGTACCTAGAGAAAATCTCAAAAAAATTATGGAAGCCGGACTTGCAGCTCCTTCTGGATGTAATAAACAAACGACGAGTTTAATTGCAGTGGATGATCCAAAATTATTACAAGAAATTAAAAGTGTGATTCATCCTCCAATAGCTTTAACAGCGCCTGCTTTTATTTGTGTATTAACAAAAAGAATTTATGCTTATCGAGATAAATGTTATGCAGTACAAGATTATTCTTCAGCTATTGAAAATATGTTACTTCAAATTGTAGAGTTAGGTTATCAAAGTTGTTGGTATGAAGGACACATTACGGATGAAGATAAAATTAATGAGAAAATTGCAGCAATATTAAACGTACCAAATGATTATGAATTAGTATGTATTTTACCAGTAGGAATCGCAAAAAATAAACCAATTGCTCCTAAGAAAAAAAGTTTTAATGAAAGAGCTTGGTTCAATACTTTTTTAGGTAGGGAAGATGAGGTAAGGAGAAAATAGTTTGATAGTTAAACAGGTTAAAAACTTTAGATGTGCCTATTTTATAGGCATTTCTTGATGGTTTTCTTTTCTAAAAAATGTACTAATATTTAGATTGTTTTATAACTTAGTGAATTAATTTTCAGTAAGAGAATGAATATAATGAGTTTATCTTAAAGAAAGGTGGTTGCAGTGAAACGGTGCACTGTTTTTACTGGAATGTTATATCCTAAAAAATTAGGAAGATTATAAAATGACTATTCCAGAAAATAAATTTATCCACGAACTGGAGATAAAGAAACAATTTATTTAAAAAATATAATTAAGAATCCAAATATTAGAGTTGGGGATTATACAATGTACAATGATTTTGTAAATAACCCAATCCAATTTGAAAAGAATAATGTATTGTATCACTATCCTATAAATCATGATTGATTAATTATTGGAAAGTTTTGTTCAGTTGCTTGCGGTGTTAAATTTTATTCAATAGTGCAAATCATACCTTATCTTCATTATCTACTTATCCATTTCCGTTATTTTTTGAGGAATGGGATTTAGATAATAAAAAAGTTTATCAATCATGGGATAATAAAAGGGATATTATTTTTTCAATGGATACAGGGAGTTCTTCACACGAACTTAGTGATTTATGTGTACGCGCATTTAATAAAATTGTTTATTTGTTTACAGGTAAAAACCTCATACTTAAAATTAGTGCATCCACTTATTCTATGATCGAAGTTTTCTTTAGAAAACTAGCGCATATGAGCATCTATTTTATATTAAGTATAACGGTGATGTTTATCTTGTTTACATTTAACTTAAAAATGAAAACAAGAGTAATGGTAGCGACTTTATTTTGCTTTTTATATGCGTTAAGTGATGAATTTCATCAATTCTTTGTTGATGGTAGATCAGCTAGCTTTAAAGATTGTTTGATCGATACTTCAGGGGCTTTATTAGGAATTATCGTAGCCCTTATCATTTATTGTATTTTATATACAATCATGATCAAATATCAAAAATCACATGGCTTACTTAAAAAATGTTCATAATCAATTCATATCTACTTAGTATACTTCTCCCCTAGAATAAGGGGAGATTTTATATGTTTGGTTATATTACAATCTATAAGGATGAATTAAAATTTAAGGAATTTGATCAGTATCGTAGTTATTATTGTGGACTTTGTCGTAGTTTAAAAAAAGAGTTTGGTATTAAAGGACAGATTTCACTTAATTATGATTTAACATTTGTGGCTTTAGTTTTATCAAGTTTATATGAACCTCCTTATAAAAATGTATTAGAGCATTGTCCTACGCATTTAAAAAAACAAACAAAGCGCATAGATCCTTATATTGATTATGCTAGAGATATGAATTTGATTTTAACTTATTTAAAATGCGAGGATGATTGGTTAGATGAAAAGAAAGGTTATGCTTATTTCTACCAAAAAGCTTTAAAGAAAAATTATTTAAAATTAAAAGAAAAATATCCTAAGAAAATCAAACAAATTGAAGAAGAAATGAATCAATTGCATCTTTTAGAAAAACAAGATTGTTCTAATAAAGATGAAATTTCCGGCTGTTTTGGACGTGTTTTTGCGCAAATCTTACTTTATCAAGAAGATGAATTTAAAGAGGATTTATATGAATTTGGGTTTTATTTAGGTAAATTCATTTACTTATTAGATGCTTATGATGATATTGAAAAAGATCGGCAAAAAAAGAATTATAATGTTTTTAAAGAAGAAATCAATGAAACATTTGAAAATCAAGCAAAGTCCATTTTAGAACAAACTCTTTCACGTGCTTTAGTGGTTTTTGAATGCTTACCAATTATCGAAAATGAAAATTTAATTAAAAATATTTTATATATTGGATTGATGGCTCATTACAATACACGTCATCAAAAAAGAATGGAGGAAGTAGAGTGAACCCATATCAAGTTTTAGGTGTATCACCGGATGCATCAGATCAAGAAATAAAAAAAGCTTATCGTACGCTTTCTAAAAAATATCACCCAGATATTAATAAAGAGCCTGGTGCTGAAGAAAAATTTAAACAAGTGAATAATGCATATCACAGTATTATGGATGCTAGAAAAAGAGGAACAAGTTATCAATCTGATTATTCTTATCAACAAAGTTATGCTGGAGATGATCGCCAAGCTTTTAGTATTGTAGGTCAAAAGTTACAAACCGGACGCTATCAAGAAGCTTTAGCTATTTTAGATACAATTAAAACGCATAATGGGTTATGGTTTTACTATAGTGCGATTGCAAATAACGGAATTGGCAATAACATTACTGCTTTAGAACACGCTAAAGTAGCAACACAAATAGAACCAAATAATATCCAATATTTACTTTTATTACAACAACTTTCTCATCCTCAACAACAATTCTATCGTACAAGAGGACAAATGAATCCAATGAATGATTATGCTCAATGTTGCTATAGTATGATGATGTTACAATGTTTATGTAATTGTTGTTTTATTTAATTACTTGCTTGATGCAAGTTTTTTTATGTTATAATGTTAGCCTAGGAGGGGATAATATGGCTTTAACTTCATTACAACAAGTCGCTTTTGATACCATGATGGATGGTAAAAATGTCTTTTTAACAGGAAAAGCTGGGACAG
>URQL01000035.1 GCA_900550005.1 uncultured Erysipelotrichaceae bacterium | reverse complement strand
CTTGTAAAAGAAACTTGGTATCCTATATACTTTATGATATCTAAAACTTTGCTTTTTGAGCTTGGAATCCGTCAGAAAAACACTCACCTTGAAGAATATAATTATTTTTAAAATTATTTTCTTTTGTAAAATCCTTTAACAAATTATCATCTGAAAATAATTCCATACAGTAATCTTTGATAACAAATGGAATCTTGCCATCACGAAAAAAGATAAATCCCTTAACCATTTACTCACCTCCAAATTACTAAACCATATGATTTTGAATATTAAAATCAATCACATTATAACCATAATATGTAGTCGATAACGTTTAGATAATTCTCATTTATCTTTTAATATATCATAACACATTTCTATCTTAAAACATAATACAATAAAAAGTTTAATAATATATACTTCAACAACAAGCAGATATGTTTCCACAAAGTCATCATAGAACTGCCGACTATTTTCTCATTTTTATGCACACTTTTTATATAAAAAATATCAATGACAGTCGTAAAATCATGATTTTTAAATCATTGTTTTTTAACTAAAGATAATTAAAATTATATTGATTTAATAAATTTTTTTTTGATATGACAGTCGAACTATGTTCTCTATGTGTTTTGTATAAGGGAAAAGATCAACAGGGAAAACCTCAGTAAAGTTATAACCAATCTTTTTAAATTGAACGAGATCACGTACTTGGGTACTCGGATCACATGAAATATAAACAATACGTTTAGGTTTTAATTTGTTTACAGCTTGAATAAATTCCTTTGTTGTTCCACTTCGTGGAGGATCCATAATCAAAACATCCATTTCAACATTTTCTTTAGCAAGTTCCACCATAAATTTTGTTGCATCTGCTTGTACAAAATCAATATTTTGAATATGATTCATTCTTGCATTCATTTTCGCATCACGAATTGCATCTTTATTAAGTTCTACCCCTAAAACTTGATTTACTTTTTTAGAAGCGACCATACCAATCGTTCCAATACCACAATAAGTATCAATAACTACATCCTTTTTCGTTAATTTAACTAAGTCTAATGCTTTATTATAAAGGACTTCACATTGATCATGATTGATTTGGTAAAAAGATTTAGGAGATATTTTAAAGGTTAAACCACATAAAGTATCTTCAATAAAACCTTTACCATAAAGTACTTTTTCTTCATTTCCTAAAACAATGCTCGTTTTTCTCGTATTTAAGTTGAGCACAACCGTTTTAATCGAAGGAATTGCTTTTACTAATTCTCTTACGAAATCTTTAGAGCCAGGAAAAACAAGGCTTGTTGTAACTAAAACAACCATGGTTTGGTTCGTAACGACACCTCGACGGATCAAAACATGACGTAAGAAGCCTTTACGTTTATCCTCATGGTAAATGGAAATACGATATTTTCGAAATAAACGTGTTAATTCTTGAATAACTTGATCACTTACTTCATCATGAAGTAAACAACTTTCATAAGGAATAATGCGATGACTATTTTCTTCGTATAACCCTGGTTCTCCCTTTTGATTAAATCCAATAATAATTTTATTACGGTAACGAAAAGGATCTTTTGCTCCTAATACATCATGCACTTTAACAAAATTTAATTTTTCTTTTTTAAATAAATCAGTAACATAATTTTTTTTCTTTTCAAGTTGTAACTTATAATCCAAATCTAAATAAGCACAACTTCCACATTGTTTATATAATTTACATTTCATTTTACTTACCTAATGATAATTACGATCACGCCAACAATCATTACTTCGAATATTGCCATTATTAACAATAACAACAGCCACTTCTTCTTGATTTAATTCTTTTAAAATTGTTAAACGTTTATGACCGTCAATACATTCATATCCTTTTTCTTTTAGTTTTACTTTAATTGGAAAAGATAATCCAATTCTTTCGATACTTTGTTTAAGTAGTTTGTTATACTCTTTTTTATCAAATTCAATTTCATTGATTTTAACTCTTACAATTCTCATAATTTACCTCTACATTAATGGTGCAAATAATTTTAATACGACAGCTAACATTTTATAAAATAATGCATTATGTTTTTCAAAATAATCAATGGGTACACTCATTGATTTTTCTTGTGTTTTAAGAAAATCCTCTTTAATTTCTTTTACTGCACTGGTTTTAACCATATACGTACCACATTCGTAGTGATGAACTAAACTTCGATAATCTAAATTGATCGTTCCTACCGTAGCCACTTCATCATCACTAACAAAGGTTTTCGCATGAATAAATCCAGGTGTGTATTCATAAATTTTAACTCCTGCATTAATAAGGGTTCTATAATTGGATTGACTAATTAAATGAACATACCACTTATCAGGAATATGAGGTGTAATTAAACGAATATCTACTCCTCTTTTAGCACAGTTACACAAAGCCACCATTAATTCATGATCAATGATCAAATAAGGCGTCGTAATATAAACATAGCGACTTGCCTGATTAATAATATTTAAATAAACATTTTCACCTGTTAATTCTTGATCCAAAGGTGAATCTTGATAACATTGAATATAGCCATTTTCTTCAAAGTCTTCTCCATTATAATTAAAAATCGAAAAGTCTAAATCTTCATGTGCATAATAATTCCAAACTTGTAAAAACATTTGAGTAAAACCATTTACTGCTTTTCCTTCAATCTTAACCGCAGAATCTTTCCAGTGCCCAAAACGTATTTTTTTATTAATATACTCATCTGCAATATTGATGCCCCCATTAAATGCAACACGTCCATCAATAACGGTTATTTTTCTATGATCACGATTATTATGTATAATAGATAAAATAGGTCTAAATTGATTGAATGGATAAGCTTTAATTCCCATTTTTCTAAGTTGTAAATAATAATCTGAAGGTATAGTCGTTAAACAACCAATATCATCATAAAGGAAACGAACATCCACACCCTCTTTAACTTTTCTTTTTAAAATCTCCAGGATTCTTCCTAGCATTACTCCTTTAGCAACAATAAAGGATTCAATAAAAATAAAACGTTCTGCTTTTTCTAATTCTTCACACAAACTTTCAAACATTTTTTCCCCTATTTCTAAATAGGTTGTTTTAGAATGATCATAAACACTTGCATAATCATATTTTCTTAAATAGTTTACCTGTCCAGCATATTTTGGATAGTGTTGTTTTAAAGTATCATAAACTATTTGATCATTCTCTGTTGCATCTTCACTTAAAGCTAAAAGGAGTTCATTTTCTTTTTTAAATTTCTTAGATAAATGATTTTGTCCAAATAATAAATAAAGAAAGCCACCAAAAATAGGAACTAAAGTCATTATAATTAACCAAGGGATTTTTAATGATGGAGAAGTTTCTTTATTGATCAAATACAGTATCATAACAATACTTAAAACAATAGAAAAAACATAAAAATACGTAAAGTAATGTGAGAACACAAAAATAGCCACTAATAACTCGATAGCTTGAAGTAAAATCAGTACCGCAGTAATCACTCGACGACTAAAAAGAATGTTTAAAAATCGCTTCATAGGACACCTCTTTCTTTAAAGTATTATAACATATTTCTTTCTTGTTGCATAATATAAGTTAGAAAGGAGAAAAGGTTATGTTCTATTTTGATATTGGACCATTTGGAATTGGTTTTGGTAATCCTTATTTCATGCCACCACCTCCTCCATTTTATGGACCCGGGCCTGGGCCAGGAGGTCCTGGATTTTATCCTTTTAACCCTAGACCAAGACCACCAAGAAGATGGTAAGAAAAAATGTGGATCCCCTCCACATTTTTTTCTACCTTATTCCTCCACCACTTCCACCACCAGAGAAGCCTCCACCTCCACCGGTACTAGAAGAATGCGTTGATTCGTAACCATCATGATAACCTTCATACATACACTTGTCCATATGCATAAATAACATATACGTATAATAAGGATCATCATAGAAACCAAAACTTTCATTAAAATATTCTGGATAAAGACGATTTAATTGTTCACTGACTTCCTTAGCGATACCAAATAAGGAAGCATAAATTAAATAATCTTGCCAAGTATAAACATCAAGTGGTGTTCGTTCATCAATTAAGGTATAGTCTTTTAAATATTTTTTAAATCCTAAAAATTGTGTATATTCTTTTAGTCCTTCATCATTTAATTGTTTTTGGTTTGTCTTAATTAAACCAAATAATCCCTTTTTCATTTTAGAATAAGAATAATGTGCTTGTTCAAAAAGTGATTTTCCTTGTTCATAAAACTCATTTAAAACTTTTTCTAATTTATCATAATGATTTCTTGACCATTTTTCAAAATCACGATCAATTAAGATGCCATCTTGCTTAGAGGCTCCTAAAAGCATTTGGTAGAGTTCAAGTTCAAGAGGATTTTCAATATGCTCTTGATGATTAAAATAGATTGCCGTATGTTTTTTAGAATAATCTTTAATATAAATGTTTTCTTGCAATAACCATTTTAACAAATAACAACTAATAATATTCGTATCCTGATCGATTTGGTCACTTTCTTTTAAAACATAATAGCTTAAAAGAAGTTGATGATTATAAGGAATATCTCGATAATAATTTAATTGATCTTTTTTTATTTTCGGAAAATGAACTTTTTTTGCACTCCAGAAAAAATTAATTAAATAAATAACTAAACCAACTAAGGCAATTCCTAATACAATAATTAATGCAATTAGCCAAGTAGGTAAACTATGTGTTCCTTCCAAAGCTTGATTTTCCAATTCACTAAATGAATAATCATGAACTAAGGTTGGATGAAAAAGATTTGAATCAAAGCGCATCATGATCGTTGCATGATTGTTGCTATCAAAAGCACGATTACTTGTCACTTCTAAACCATCTTCATATAAAGTCAAATCCCCATCAAAACCAAATCCCCAATAATTTGTGTTTTGATCATTTAATGAAACATCACTGTAAATAGAAATACGTACAACTTGAGGTGCTTCACTCATTTGATCATTAACTAAACGTTGATTAAATCCAACATAATCACTGTATCCTTGAATGAAATTCGTCATCGTGTATTTTAGCGTATATTCACGTGACCCATAGTTTGAAATACCCCAACAAAGTTCAATTCCATTAGCTGTTGTATTGATTCCACAACGATAAGCTTTTTGATCAAAGGAAGCATTTTCTTTCCATTCCCCAATATTTTCATAATGATTTCCTTGATCATCTTCCACACTAAAATCTAGAATTTCACAATCATTTAAGGCACTTTCATCTTTGTAGACTTCAGTTCCTCTTTCAATATCCATCGTCCATTTTTCTTCAATATAGGCATCCCCATTATCTTGTAAATAAACATTAATTGCAATTTGATCACAAGATAAAGCATCTACATGATTAAAACTCAATCCAACAATCAACAAACATAAAGCAAATTTTATCAATCGATTCATCTTATTCCTCAAATTCTAAATAATCTTTGTATTCACCAAATCCAAGCCAAGTCGCTACAAAACTTGTTGGCATAGATCGTGTTAATCGATTAAATTTTGTAACCATATCATTATAAACCATTTCACTATAACGAATGGCTTGCGTTGCTTTATGAAGTTCATCAAGTGTTTGTTTTAATAATGGATTTTCATTTCCATCTATAGAAGCAATATTCTCTTTTACTTCTAGGTAATTCTTTTTTGCAATAGCCAGTGAATGAACATCTTCTTGTAAAGAAGGAACTTCTTCTAAAGAAAGATCCATTTTAGCTAAGGAAATATACGTTTTTAATAATTCTTGACGATGATGGACTTGAACATCGATTTGCATTAAAGCATTGTAACACTTCTCATCTAAATTAACTAATTTACGCTGTGTAATAACTAAAAATGCAACCAGAATCACTAAAACACTGATAAAAATGAGTAGCATAATCATCCCTCCCTTTTTTACCTTATTATACCACAATTTGTATGAAAAATAAAAAAACCTAGTGCATTTTTAAGCAACTAGGTTTTTTTATTAAATTGCAAAATATAGAATGAAAATAATTAATAAAGCATAAATAATTGGATTAACTTCTTTTGCTTTACCAGCAGCAACCATACTTGCTACATAAGCAAAGAAACCAAATGCGATCCCATTAGCAATACTATAAGTTAAAATCATTGTTAAAACAGTGATAAAACCAGTAATTGCATAAACTAAATTATCCCATTCAATATCTTTTAATTGTTGAGCCATTAAAATTCCGACAACAACAAGTGCAGGTGTTGTTACAGCTGAAGTAACAGAAGCTAAAATAATTGGTGAAATTGCTACAGAAGCTAAGAATAAAACACCTGTTGTACAACTTGTTAAACCTGTACGTCCTCCTGCTTCAACACCAGAAGTAGATTCAACAAATGAAGTAACTGTTGAAGTACCAATTATTGCTCCAGCAACAGTACCTACAGCATCTGCAAGTAATGCTTTTTCAACGTTTTCAAGTTCACCTTTTTCATTAACTAAACCGATACGGTTAGCTACAGCAACAAGTGTTCCAGCAGTATCGAAGAAGTCTACGAATAAGAATGAGAAAATAACAACGATTGCTTGTAAAGGATCAGCAAATAATTCACCAAATCCAGCATTAAAAGCACCAATTGTTTTTATATTGAAATTCAATTCAAATAATTTTTCAGGTAATGCAGGTAATCCATCAACATGGAAAATTAAATTACATACAATACCTACAACAGCAGTAATAACCATTCCTACAAACACAGCAGCAGGAACCTTTTTAACAAGTAACACAATTGTTACAATAATACCAAATAAAGCAAGTAATACTGTTGGATCCCCTAAATCTCCTAAACCAACAGCAGTTGAACTGTTTGCAACAATAATTCCAGCATTCTTTAATCCAACAAATGCAATAAAAAATCCAATTCCAGCACCAATGGCTAATTTTAATTGAGCAGGAATAGAATTGATAATTTGTTTACGAATTCCAGTTACAGAAATCACTACAAAAATAATCCCTGAAACAAAAACAGCAGCTAAAGCAGCTTTGTAACTGTAGCCCATTGTTAAACATACAGTATACGTAAATAAAGCATTGACTCCCATACCAGGTGCTAAAGCAACAGGATAATTACTTACTAACCCCATGATAATAGAAGCTAAAGCTGAAGACAATGCTGTAGCCATGAATACAGAATGGAAATCCATACCTGCTTCGCTTAAAATAGATGGGTTAACCCCAAGAATATAAGCCATAGCTAAGAAAGTAGTTAACCCAGCAATCAACTCTGTTTTAACATCTGTCTTCTTTTCACTAAGTTTAAATAATTTTTCTAACATAGTATCCTCCTTAACAATTTAAGTATACACATAATTATCAAAAAAAGGTAGTCTAATTTTGACTACCAATAAATATGTTATTTCTCTTTTGTTATGCAAAGCTACAATTTAACAATAACTGCTGTCTTTTGATAAAAAACAATTCCATAACCAATAATGTCCCTATATCCATCCTGCTTTTACCTTTCAATGTATCTATTTCCTACGATTTGATTAACCGCATCATGTGATTCTTTTTCAAGACGCTGAGGACTTATAGCTCTTTTACATTCAATAACGATAAGACTCAATACAATAATTATAATTACTTCCATCAATGTCTTTAAGTGTTAAAAAAATAACAAGAAACGGATTTTGCAATCGCATCACCTTTTCATTTTGCTTTATTTTAAGGTGATCAAATAAATAGTGATTACTACTTTCCTACGTCTTGGTTGGGTAAATAAAGTAAGTTGATCTAATAAAACTATTTCTATAAATTGAAATTTATCAACATAATAATAATTTTCTTCAATTAATTTTTAAAATCTTCGATCCCTATCGATATTTTCTTCATTTCCTTTAAGATAACATAAATACATATAAATCACGTATTATTTTGGCTATTTATCTCCAATTAGTCACTCCTACAATCGCTAATTTGTGTATTTTTAATTTTTTTACTTTATAAAAAATCATGAAATAAACTAAAAAATCCCCAATATAGGAGGATTTTTTAATTATTGATTAAAAACGTGTGGGATTTGCGCCACTTTTTATTAAATCAAGCGATATTTATAGCATTTTACAAAATATACATTTATGAATTAAACGAATTCTATATTTATTTTTCTATTTTCTCTTGTTTCTTTACGATGTGAGGAAAAGCTTTCAACATACGTCTTTCAACAAAACGAGAATGTTTTCTTAAAGCTAAAATAGATTCACTGCTTTCTTTATGACGATCAAATATTTCTTTTAATACATAATATTGACGTAATTTTTCATTACGGTATTCCTTATATTTTTCAAAATATTTATCCCCTTCTTTATCCAAAATAAATTGTAATTCTTCAATACGTTCATCTAACTTAGCCATACCAATCAATGTCGTAATCAAATCAGATATAAATAAAGTAATTAAAACCGTACTGACAACTAACAACACTGTTTCTTTATAAACAAATAGTTTTGAATCAAAATAAGGTTGAATAATCGCATCTACCACAACACCAAAAACACCAAAGCAAACGAAACCTTCCAAACAAATTCTTCCATTTAAATTAAATGGACGTTTAGAATAATCCCACCATCTTCTTTTAAAAAGTTTTTCCATAACATAACTTGTTAGATATTCAAGTAAACAAGCAAGCGCTCCTGATTCAATGAATAAAGAAAATACCGGATACGCAACATTTCCACGTTGAAGTAAAACAATAATAAGGATAGCACCAAAACCATAGATTGGGATAATTGGACCATTTAAAAAACCACGGTTAACAATTTTACATCCTTTAGCTAGCTGTAAAATAATAGATTCCCAAATCCAGCCAAAAAATCCATAAAGAAAGAAAGAGAGAATAAGTACATAGAGTTCTTTCATAAATACCTCCTAAGCAAATTTGTTTAGACATTCTAAAAGAAAATCGTTATAATAATACCATTGAGGTGAGACGATGTCAAAAATAAAAAGAATAATTCGTATTTTAATCCTTCCCCTAATTTTACTTAGTTTATCTTATTCTACAAGTTTAACAAATCAAAACATCACCTATCTAATCAATTCGAAAGGGTTAAGATTCCCTATTTTTATACTTTTGTTTCTATTAAGTGGTTATTATCTTACTCTTTTTTCTAAAATTAAAAAATATCTGAATAATTCTCTAATCTATCCTATTTTTTTTTGCAGTACAATGCTGTTAGTCATTTTAATTCCTTATAAAAGTGCAGCAGACTTTATCTCTTCTTTGCATACAGATTTAGCTTTGTTTGGAAGTATTCTTTTTCTATTTTATCTAGCCCAAATCCTTTTTAAACTCAGTCATTATTCTTTTGACCTATTTAATCAAATTTATCCTTACTACCTTATTTGGATTGCAATTTGTCTTGCTTTATTTATTTTTTACAACAAAATCAATACCCTCATTGAAATTGTATTTATTCTAGGTATTAATCTTTGTTTGGAAAAGATGCTTTATTTACTTGTAAACGCATCTTTTGATATTCTTTATGATAAGCATAAAGAGAATTAAGCAATACAATAAGCATAATGAAAAATAACAAATCCACATAAATCATTTGTAGCTTAGGAAAAACAAATAAAATCAACATACCTACATAAATAACAAAAGTACTCAATTTTCCAGCAAATAACGCCCCTTGAAGACGTAAGTTCCATTTTAAAAAATAAAGTCCCATAATGGCCATATAACTTTCTTTAATAAGAAATAAAATTAAAAGTAAATAAAACAAAGGTTGTTCTTTTAAAACACATAAAATCAGAGCTAGTTGAGTTAATTTATCAGCAATTGGATCAAGTAAAATACCAAGTTGCGTGATTTGATTTAAAGCACGAGCAAGTTTACCATCTAAAAAATCCGAAACGCCTGAGATAAATAATAGCAAAATAGCTTGTTTATGATCCCCATTAAAATAGTTTATAACAATAAATGGAATAAGAACAATTCTTAATAAACTTAATCCATTTGAAATAGTTAGATTCTTTTTTATTTTAGTAAGCATTTTACTTCCCCCTCACTCTTGTTTTCTTCATTATAACAAAAGTAACAAGTAAAATGCGAACAATTTCTTTAATTTTTTCTTAATTTATCAAAAATGTAATCAAATCCCCAACCACATAAACAAGATAACGAATAACTTCAATCGTCATTTCACTAGCAGACTTTGCCATTTTTGAAATTTCATTTTCCTTTTCATCATTTAAAACATAAGATTTTTGTAAGGGCTGTTGACTTTGAACGTCTTGTTCAAAAATTGAAGTCGAAAAATGATAGCTTTGCCGATAAACATTTTGAGATATTTGAACCAAAGTAAGGAGCAGAAAAATAAAAAGAAGTTGCATTCCTAATTTCTTTAAGAACTTAACCATTGGTCAATGGCCTTTGCTAAAACAGATACACTATTTTTAACTTCTTCATAACGATTTTCCACTCCCCCTACTTCGATTAAAACCATATTATCTGCCATCTCTTGATTGTAATAAGCTTCTCTTACAAAAATTCCTCGACTGATCCCCGGTACCATTTGATCAATCGAACTTGATAATTGAGCAGATAAAGATTCCACTTGCTTAGCTTTACTGCTTAATCCCCCCACAACAAACATCATTTTTGCATAATCCTGATTATCATAGTGTAAAAAGGTAACATCTTTTCCTACTGAATCGCGATGAAAATCAATAATAAGTACTAAAGAGGTGCCCTCACTTAAAGTTTCCTGTAAAAAATGATTCGATACTTGATAAAGATCATCATAAGTGAGTCCTTGACTTTTCGCATAAGCCGTAAAATCATTTTCCTCTACTTTAACTTCATAACCTAATTGTCTTAAATTCTCTGCAAAATCATGAGATGCATTAAAAGTCGTTGAATCAAGATAATTTTCTTGTTGGTGGGTTGAGTAAATGTAAATCTTTTTATTTTTACTATTTTCGCTGTATTGTTTTGTTTGTTCTTGTAAAGCATTGATTTGTAAAATATCCTCACTGCTTAAAGCATGGATCGAAACAGGTGATAGTAAAATCGTATGAATGCAACGATTAAGTCCACTTAAACACAAACTAAAAACAATAAATTTTAAAAGTAGAACCGTACTTTTTCTTTTAAACACATACATCCCCCCTACCTTAAAAAAGTATATGCTTGAGCAAAAAAATTAGAACCGATTTTTTAAACAATCATTCAAGCTCGAACTGATCCACTTAGCCAAAAAAGTCACTTCCTCATCAATTGCTTTGCTTGTGACCACATAATTTTTAGCTATAGGTTCCATGATTTCTTCTATACAAGCTAGTCTTTCTTTAGTATTTAATAATCCGATTTGTCCTAAAAGGAATCGTTTCTTTTCTAAAGGTAATTCTCCTTGATAAAGCTTACGTGAACCCAATTTCAATAAAGTGTCTTTAACATATAACGATTCATAGAAATAACTTTCACAATAGCGATAAAATTCATTAATCAAATGAGAAGTTTTAATCACGCATGGTACCCCAATAGCAATCACTTTGGCATTTAAAGTTTCCTGTGTCAATGCTTTATGGACACCCCCAACACCACTTCCTGGAGCTAATCCATAATCATTGATTTGTACCATTGAATACAAAGCATTAGAATGAAGAGCAGATAAACTATCAATAACAATAACCAAGTCAATCGAATAATGATCAACCAGTAATTTGACCTGTTCAGCGCTATCCATACCACTTTGTCCAGACACACGAGGAATGAATAAATAAACTTGATCTACCCATTTAATTTGTTCCACCACAAAGGGTCCTAGAGCATCCGCATTGAAATGACGATTACCTAACCCTACAATTAAAATTCGTTGATAATTTAAATACGGTTTTAAAACAAATTGAAAAGCCCTTTTAAAATCTTCCTCATACCCCTTTTCAATTAAGATTTCATCGTAGATACATGCTGGCTGTTTGAAAAAAGTATAGTGTTCTAAAATTATTTTTCCAAAATGAGATTTAGAAAAAGTATAATCTACATTTTCTTTTAAATTTTCAATATTTTCCCTAGCTAAATCACTATTCATTGCTTTCACCCATACCTAGTTTGCATAAAAATCATAAATATATACAAAAAAATATAAATTTAT
>URQL01000034.1 GCA_900550005.1 uncultured Erysipelotrichaceae bacterium | reverse complement strand
TAGAGCTGATGAAGCTTGAGTAACACCTACCCCTAAGGCAATCGCTAAACCGACAATAGAAGTATTACGGTAATCCATTGGTTCGGTTGTAATAAGTTTAATTCCAGTCATCGCAATGGAAGCAAAGACAGATACAGTTGCTCCACCTAATACACAATAAGGAATTGTTGTTAAAATTGATGAAAATTTAGGAATTAAACCAGCAATTAAAATAATTAAAGCAGCTAATGAGAATACTTTCTTAGCGACAACTTTAGTTGATCCGACGATCCCAACATTTTGTGAATAGGTGGCTGTTGGTAGTCCCCCAAAGAAGGCACAAAGAATATTTGTTAAACCATAGGCTACAATTCCACCATTTAATTCTTCATCACTAGGCATACGATCTAATCCGTTTGTTGTTGTGGCTGAAAAATCACCAATAGCTTGAATTGCATTAATTGCAAATAATAATCCTAAAGCAATACAGGCAGATGGTTCAAAATGAATTCCAAAATGTAATAATTTTGGAAATGCAAACCAGCTCGCATCGGCTACACTAGAAAAATCAATCATACCAAATCCAAGTGAAATAATATAACCAACAATAATTCCAATGAGGATAGAGGCAAGTTTAAAAATACCTTTACCATAATGATTCAAGAAAGTAACAACGGCTAAAGTAATAAAGGCTACAAGCCAGTTTTCCCATGATCCATAAGATGGATTACTTGTTCCTCCAGCCATATAGTTGATTGCAGTTGGATAAAGTGAAATACCAATGGCAAATACAACTGTCCCAGTAATAAGTGGTGGGAAAAATTTTCTTATTTTTTTAATAAATAATCCAACTAATAATGCAATTACTCCACCAAAGATTTGTGCGCCAAGAATCGTTGCAATATCAAATTCTCCAGCAATAGCTTGCATAGTTGGTACGTAAGCAAAACTGATTCCCATAATGACGGGTAAGCCAGATCCAATAGATACTTTTTTAGAACGTAGTAATGGATAGATTTGAAATAAAGTGGATACAGCTGACATGGTTAAAGCTGCTTGAATCAAGATAACAGATTCTTGTTTAGATAATCCAGCAACATTAGAAATAATGATTGATGGCGTTACACAACCTACGATCATAGCAACAACATGCTGTAATGCTAATGGTAAAGCTTGTGCAAATGTAGGCTTTCCATTTAATTCGAATAATTCATTTGAAATCGTTTCTTTTGTTTTTTTCATTTTTCTCTCTTTTACGAGTTCACCCTCCCTTTTCGTAGGTATGGTAGCATTTTTATTTTTAAATTACAACAATTTGAAAATAAAATGTCGAAAAAAGTAAAAAAGAACAGGCTTATAAGGATAACTTGACTTTAAGACATGGCTATGATAGTATACAAATTACATTAAACAGATGGACAACCTAAATTTTATATTGCCCGAATAAGGGCTTTTTTACTAGCGTTTTAGGAGGAAATATGAACACAAAAAAGACACGAAAATTAGTGGATGGCGCTATTGTAGCAGCTATTTTTGGTTTGCTTTTTATGATTGATCTATACTTAGGAAGTATGCTTGGATATTATCTTTATCTTGTTTTACCGATCCTTATTGTTTGGTATGAATATCGTTATACTTTAAAGGATACATTGATTTTAAGTGTTGCCGTACTTTGTATTACTTTTATTGTTGCTTCACCAATGAGCTTATTTTATGCGATTTTTGCTTTATTAATAGGAACTGTAGCTGGCTATCAAATAAAAAAACAGATGGCATCAGCAAATCTCTTTTTATCACTTATAGCCATGACTTTGGTATCTAATATTTTAACTTACACTGTTTTTGCAGGATTATTTGGTATGGATTTAGTGCAAGAAGCGACTGAAATTTATAATATGGCGATGAATTTTGCGCAAACTTATCTTAATCAAACTTTAACGATAGGGATGGATTATTTCTTAAAGTTGATCCCTTTAATTGTATTATTTACATCTTTGATCGAAGCTTATTTAATTGTTATTTTGATGATGCTTGTTTTACCTAGATTAAAAATTCCATTTAAATATCAATTTAACTTTTTAACGATGACCCTTCCTAAATGGTTGGGAGTGGCTTTGATTGGGGTAATGGGATTACATTATTTTATCAAAGATCAGATTTTATTAGATTATTTAGATATTATTTTAAAGGCAACGGTTGTTTTACAAGGGTTATCTTGTATTGGATTCTACTTTGCTGTGCAAAAGAAAACACTTTTTTATTTTGTAGCTATGATTTTAACTCTTGTACCTTATACTTGGTATATTTATGGTACCATTGGAATGATTGATATAATGTTTGGTTTAAAAAGAAAAATAATGTATAATAGATAGTAATAAGGGGTGAGTAGCATGTCAAAAGCACTGTATAAATATAGAAATGTTGTGATTTCTTTATTGATTTTTGAATTTGTAGTGATTATTGCAAGTAGTGCAGTTGTGAAAACAAGTTTTTTACTAGGACTTAGTCTTTATATCTTGATAAAAAATACCGTAATGGTTGCGATCATTTATTATTTATGTCGTGTATTTGATCAAGAACAAGTTAACATTTCCTCTGTATTAGGGGATGATGTGAGTAATGCTTGTATTTTTGGGGGCATTGGTTTGATTATGTATGATGAAAATCGTAATATTATGTGGACCAGTGAACTTTTTAGAGAATTAGAAATGGATTTGATTGGACAAAAATTGCTAGAATGGCAACCAAGTCTAGAAGTTCTTTTTGAACAAGAAGATGTTAAGGTGATTGAAGCTAACCATCATAAATTTGAAGTATTCAATAATGCAACTTCAAGAGTTCTCTACTTAAAAGATGTTACGGAATATAAGAATTTAGCAATTAATTATCATAATCAAAAGATGACTTTAGGGTACTTATCGATTGATAATTATGACGATACGATCGATAGTGTGGACGAACAAAAGGTTTCTTTAATTCAATCGACCATTCGTAATACGATTTCCAAATGGGCTAGTGATTATGGAATTGTACTTCGTCGTTTTAAATCAGATGCTTACATTCTACTAATGAATGAAGCCATTTACCAATCTTTAGTTCACGACAAATTTAATATTCTAGAAACGATCAAACAAGAAGCGGATAAACTTGGTGTCGTTATGACATTAAGTGTAGGGATAGCAAGAAAATATATCTCATTAAAAGATTTAGATGAAATGGCTAATTCGGCCATCAACTTAGCTTATTCAAGAGGAGGAGATCAAGTCGTTATTAAATCCAAAGATGAACAAGTACGTTTCTTTGGTGGTAATAGTGAATCTTCTTCTAAAAATAATAAAGTTAGAGCACGTGTTATTGCAAAAACATTAAGAAGTTTAATTAAATCAAGTGAACAAGTCTTTGTTATGGGACATAAACAATCTGATTTAGATTCATTTGGTGGATCACTTGGAGTGGTTAAAATTTGTGAGGCTTATGATATACCAGCGAATATTGTATTGGATTTCAATTCGATTGAAGATAAGACGAATCGAGCTGCATTAGAATTTAAACAAAGTCATCCTAATGTGATCATTTCGCCATCAAAAGCTTTAGAAATGGTTAAACCAACGACGTTATTAATTGTTGTAGATAACCATAAACCTACTTTAGCTATTGATGCTAAATTGATTGAACAAACTAAAAATGTGGTTGTTATAGATCACCATCGTCGTTCAGAAGAATTTATTGATTCACCGGTACTCACATATATGGAACCGACTTCTTCTTCAACGGTTGAATTAATTACTGAATTATTCGATTATCAAGAAAAAACAATTAAACTTACTGAAGAAGAAGCAACGATCATGTATGCTGGTATGTTAGTTGATACGAATAATTTTAGAGCAAGAGTGGGAGTACGTACATTCCAATCTGCGACAAAATTAAAAGAACAAGGTGTTAATATCGCTAAAGCGTATGAATATTTGGAAGATGATTTTGATGATGTGATGGCACGCATTAACATCATGCAAACTGCTTATCGTTATAAAGAACATATTTTGATTGCTTACAATAAACCAGAAACAAAAGTAAGTAGAGCAATGTTAGCTAAAGTTGGCAATGAGCTATTAGGTACGGTCGGTATTCAAGCCGTCTTTACGATTGGTTATGTAGATAAAGATATTGTTGCGGTTTCTGCAAGATCATCATCCAATATTAATGTACAAATGATTATGGAAGCAATGGGTGGTGGTGGTCACTTTTCTATGGCAGCATGCCAAAGAAGCGACACATCGATCAACAATACCATTAAGCTATTAGAAGAAAAAATAGATGATTATTTAGAAGAAAGAGGGAATTAAAATGAAAGTTATTTTAAAACAAGATGTAAAAAAATTAGGAAAAAAAGGAGATATCGTTAAAGTTGCAGACGGTTATGGACAAAACTATTTAATTAAAAATAATTTAGCTGTTTTAGCAACTGAAACAGGTAAAGAAATTGTTGCTGCAAATAAAGAAGAAGAAAGATTACAAGATGCTTTAAATAAAAAAGAAGCAGAATCTTTAAAAGAAACAATAGAAAAAATTACACTTGATTTTAAAGTAAAAACAGGAGAAGGAGGACGTATTTTTGGTGGTGTTTCTACAAAACATATTGTAGAAAAACTCTATAAAGATTATCAAATCAAAATTGATAAAAGAAAATTTATTGATGCTAAACCTGCTCAAAGCTTAGGAATTACAAAATATAATGTTGAATTATATAAAGGAGTAATTGCTGTACTTAGAGTTCATTTAGTTGAATAATTGGAGGGAACACTATGCCAAATGTATTACCTCATGATGTTGCTGCTGAACGTTCTGTTTTAGGAGCAATGTTACTGTCAAAGGAAGTTTGTTATGAAATCATTGGAACACTTGTTCCAACCGATTTTTATTTAGAACGTCATCAAATTATTTACGATGGTATGAATGAAATCCATCAAAAAAATATGCCGATTGATATCACAACTTTAACTGCCTATTTAAAAGATCATAACTTATTAGATAAAGCAGGTGGGGTAGAATATTTACTTGAAATCAGTGAATCGGTTCCAACTACAGCTCATAGCAATTATTATTGCCGTATTGTTGAAGATAAATCCATGCTTAGAAAAATTATTCACCAAGCAACAGAGGTAATTGAAAAAGCTACAGGTGAGGTAGATGATGTTGGGGATTTTGTAGCAGAAGTGGAAAAAGAAATGCTATCCGTAACCCGTGATCGTAATTCAGGCGAATTTAAAAATGTTAAACAAGTTGTTCAATCTTTTACAGATCGTTTAATGATGTTAAGCAGTTTAGGTGGCGATATATCTGGGCTAAAGACAAATTTTTATGCCTTAGATAAAATTACTTCTGGTTTACAAAAAGGTGATTTGATTATTTTAGCAGCTAGACCTTCTGTTGGGAAAACAGCTTTTGCACTTAATTTAGCGAGCAATTGTGCTTATCGTTCAAAAGAACCGGTTGCTGTTTTCTCACTAGAAATGCCTGCAGAACAACTTATCTCCAGAACGATCTCTTCAATGGGGGGGATTGATACGACGCAACTTAGAACAGGTGAGATTGTTAAAACAAATTTGAATCGTTATAATGCAGCTGCAGATCGTGTATCGCAATGTAATTTATATATTGATGATGGTGCTGGAATTAAAATTAACGATATCGTGGCTAAATGTCGTCGATTAAAACAAGAACATGGTTTGTGTTTGGTCGTTATCGATTATTTACAACTTATAACCGGAAATGGTAGAAGTGATAGTAGACAACAAGAAGTATCTGATATTTCGCGTCAATTAAAAGCGTTAGCAAGGGAACTAGAAGTCCCTGTTATTGCATTAAGTCAGTTATCTCGTTCAATTGAAAAACGTGAAGATAAACGTCCATTGATGTCAGACTTACGTGAATCAGGAGCAATTGAACAAGATGCGGATATTATTGCCTTTTTACACCGTGAAGATTATCAAAAAACAGAAGATGGTGAGCAAGTTAATGCGGGACCAGTTAAAATCATTATATCTAAACACCGTAATGGGGCTTTAGGTGAAATTGAATTGTTATTTGAAAAAAATTATAGTCGTTTTAGTAATATGGAAAAACGTCATGATGATAGTGGTAAAGATTTAAGAACATAAAAGGATGTGTAAAAAATGTATCATCAATACCGAGAAGGATGGATCGAAGTGATTTGTGGATGCATGTTCGCTGGAAAAACAGAAGAATTGATCCGCCGTATTAATGTATTAAGTTTTGCAAAAAAGAAAATTATTATATTCAAACCGAAAATAGATGATCGTTATTCTTCTACACAAATCGTTTCTCATGCAGGAAGAAGTATTGATTGTATTACAATCGATAAAGCAAGTGAAATGTTAGATTATTTAAAAAAGGAAGAAGATGTAGATGTAGTAGCTATTGATGAAGTTCAATTTTTTGATGAAGATGTTGTTGCAATATGTGATTATTTAGCAGATCAAGGAAAACGTGTTATGGTTGCTGGATTAGATAAAGATTTTAGAGGCGAACCTTTTGGAGTTATGCCTGAATTATTGACACGTGCTGAATTTGTAACGAAATTAACAGCAGTATGTGCAAAATGTGGTGCTCCAGCAACACGTACACAAAGGTTAATCAACAATGAACCGGCATCATTTCATGATCCCATTGTTCTAGTGGGAGCAACAGAACATTATGAACCACGTTGTCGTCATTGCCATAAAGTGTTAGATAAACCTACTTTAAAAAATAAATAATCAGGTTCATAATTAATTCATATTTATTTTGTATTATTAATCACGTCGAAAGACAATAATAATATAAATGTAGGAATAAACTCTCCCAAACAAATAACCTACATAAAATTTCCCCGGGTACTACGAAAGTAGTACCTTATCCCTTTAAAAAATGAGAAATTGTACAGTTTTTTGAACAATATGACTAAAAGTTCACATAAAATTCATATTTCTCTTGTATTATATCCTTTGTCGAAGGACAATAATAATGATGTAGGTGCCCCTCTCCCAAAAAATATAAGCACCTACTCTAATCCCCAAGGTACTACGAAAGTAGTACCTTTCCCCATTTTTAGGGAATATTTTATGGACTTTATGCTATTTTTGTGATAAAAATGAAATGGTGACTATTTTTTTATATAAAAGATTAGGAGGAAATTCTTATGAATAATATGATTGAACGTTTAGAGTCAATGGAAAGAAGATATGAAGAATTAAACCAAATGTTAATGGATCCTAGCATTGGTGAAGATATAAAGAAAATGACAGAAGTAACAAAAGAACAAGCTTCTTTACAAAATGCCTATGATTTATACCAAGAGTATAAAAAAATTACAACAGGTATTGAAGAAGCAAAAGAATTATTAAAAGAAGATGATCCGGATATTAAAGAAATGGCTAAAATGGAATTAGATGAATTAGAAGATAGATTCAAAGTTGTAGAAGAAAAACTTCACATCGAACTTATTCCTAAAGATCCTAATGATGATAAAAACGTTATCGTTGAAATCCGTGGTGCTGCTGGTGGTGATGAAGGAAATATCTTTGCTGGAGATTTATTTAGAATGTATTCTAAATATGCTGAATCACAAGGATGGTCAATTGAAATCATGGAAGCAATGGAAGCAGAAGCTGGAGGTTTCTCTAATATTTCTTTTATGGTTAAAGGTGATGGTGTTTATTCTAAATTAAAATTTGAATCAGGATCACATCGTGTTCAACGTGTTCCTAAAACTGAAACACAAGGACGTATCCACACTTCAACAGCAACTGTACTTGTCATGCCAGAAGCAGAAGAAGTGGATGTTGAAATTAATCCAGGTGATTTAAGAATTGATACTTACCGTGCATCTGGAGCTGGAGGGCAACATATTAATAAAACCGATTCAGCTGTTCGTATTACCCACTTACCTACAGGAATCGTTGCTTCAAGCCAAGATGGACGTAGTCAACATGATAACCGTGATAAAGCAATGAAAGCTTTGATTACACGTATTTATGATAAAATGCAAAGAGAACAAGATGAAGCTATTGGTAGTGAAAGAAAAAGTAAAATCGGTACTGGAGATCGTGCTGAAAAAATTAGAACTTATAACTATCCTCAAAACCGTGTAACAGATCACCGTATTGGTTATACAAGCCAACAATTAGATCGTATTATGGATGGAAAAATCGATGATTTGTTAACGGCATTAATTAATGAAGATCAAAGATTAAAACTAGCTGGTGAACAATAATGATAGTTAGAGAACTTATTAGACAAACAGAAAAAAGATTAGGCGAGTCTGCTAAAGATCAAAACGTAGCGAAAGTTTGGTTTTACCATCTTGCCAAAAAAGAGCCCCATGAACTATATTTAATGATGGATGAAGAATGTGATGATGATTTAGTAGAAAAATTTAATGCCGGTATTGAAGAATATTTAGCAGGTAAACCAATACAATATATTAAAGGCGTTGAAAATTTCTTTGGTAGAGATTTTATTGTCAATGACAATGTACTTATTCCTCGTTATGAAACGGAAGAACTTGTAGAAAATGTACTTTATGCTATTGATGATTATTTTGATCAAGATCAACCTTTAACATTATGTGATGTAGGAACTGGAAGTGGTGCAATAGCAATCTCTTTAAAATGTGAAGAACCACGTTTACAAGTTTATGCTACAGATATTAGTGATGAAGCGTTAGAAGTAGCAAAAGAAAATGCAACTAAAAACAATGCAGGAATCACTTTTATGCAAGGGGATATGGTGCAACCCCTAATTGATGCAAATATTAAAGTGGATATTTTTGTATCTAATCCACCCTATATTCCTGCACATCAAGAAATTGAAAGTGTTGTAAAAGATAATGAACCTCATGTTGCTTTATTTGGTGGTGATGATGGTTTATATTTCTATCGTAAAATCTTTGAAAGTGTAGAAGCCGTTTTAAAAGATCAAGCGGTGCTTGCTTTTGAAATGGGTTATGATCAAAGAGAAGCCATGGAAAAAGAAGTAAAACATTACTTCCCAGATTATTCTTATGAATTCTTGAAAGATATGAATGGGAAAAACCGTATGTTATTTATTTATAAAAACGTAAAAAAGAAATAGGGTGATGTGTTGAACTCTTATTTTAACACTTCTCGTTTAATCGTTCGTCCTTTAACGATGCAAGATGCCTTTCCTTTGTATGAATATCGTAGTTTGGCAGAAGTGGCGCGTTATCAATCTTGGGATTATTATACGTTAGATGATGCTAAAAATACAATTATCAAGAATCGTTTTGATCCTTTTAATGGATTTAATAATAATGGTAATGTTGCTGTTGAATTAAACGGTACATTAATTGGTGATTTATATGTTGCTGTTCATCCTGAATGCTCTTCATGGTTTACGATAGGTTATACTTTCGATCCTAAATACCATCATTTAGGCTATGCCAGAGAAGCTGTTAAAGGATGGATCGACTATCTATTTAGTCATTATCCGATTACACAAATTCATGGTTATGTGGTTGAAGGAAATGTAGCCTCAATGCGATTGTTAATTGATTTAGGATTTCGTTTAAACGATTATGATGAAACTTATGGAGACTATTGTTTTATATTAAGACGATAGTCTTTTTTCTTTGATAGTTAACTTCTCAAAATAAGTTCATTTTATGTGCTTTTTTTAGATGCTTTAGTTCGATGAAAATGTATTAATATTTTATAAAATTTAATGTAATTAAAATTATTACATTAAAACAGTTTAAAAATAAGAAAGATTATGCTATAGTAATACTATAAGTAAACAAGAAAGAAGGTTATTTATGAATAAACAAGTCATACAAGATAAATTAGGTAATATAGATGAACTTTATGAAAGAACAAGACATTTTATTTCTAAAGTAGCAAGTCAATTAGAAGATGAAAGATTTAGTGATGAAGAAGGAAATCTTGTTTTAGATACTGTTTTAGCCGTTTTAGCAAGTCATAGTGATTCACCAGAAAAATATCTTATTAATGCGATTTCTTTACAATTAGTAGGAAAATTAGAACAAGATAAAATTGAATATTTAAATGAAAAATTAATGGAGGCTATTACATGTTAAGCGTAAAAAATAGTAGTGTCATGAATTTAGAAAATGCAATGCGTGGAGCAAGAAATCCACTAAATAGTTGGTCTAGAAGTGATAGCTTTTATGATGAAGAAGGAAACTATGTTTTAGGTCCTAATGATCTTTCTTTAGCTAAACGTTTAGCACATGCTGGAAGTGATCATCGTAAATATTTAAGACAAGTTTTCGTTTCTATCGATATTACAGCTCCTTTATATTGGTGGAAAGAATTTGATACTTATAAAGTAGCAACAGTTGCCAATTCAACAAGTACAATGCATAAAATTACAAGTAAAGCATTTAGCCGTGATGATTTTAGTCATGATCATATGAATGAACAAGCTTTAGAATGTTTAGACCATGTAATTGAAGTACTAGAAGATTTAAGACAACAATATTTAAAAACGAAAGATAAAACAATATGGTATAGTATTATTCAATTATTACCAACAAATTATCATCAAATGCGTACTTGTACAATGAACTATGAAACATTAATTAATATTTACCATGCTAGAAAAAATCATAAGTTACAAGAATGGCATACATTATGTGATTGGATTGAAAGTTTACCTTATGCAAAAGAATTAATTCTTTTAGAAGAAGGTCAATAAGTTGTGGCAATTTGTCACAACTTTTTTTATAATAGAAAAGTCGTATAAGATGTGATCGGTAGACATGTACTTATAGACAAAATTTAATTTAGAGATACGTTGCATCTTTTTAAGAGTGACAGTAGGAGGAAAAATGAATAAAAAAGTATTTAAAATGAGTTTTTTAGCTTTAATGGGAGCAATTCTATTAATTTTAATGTTTACTCCTTTAGGTTATATTCCTGTGGGTGTTCTTAGAATTACAACAATGCATGTCCCGGTTATTTTAACGGCTTGTATTTTAGGGGTTAAAGAAGGGATGGCGATGGGAAGTTTATTTGGTATAAGTTCGATTGTGATCAATACTATTAATCCAACGGTAACTTCTTTTGTATTTAGTCCATTTATTGAAGTAGGGGGAATCCATGGTAATGTTTATAGTTTACTTATTGCTTTAGTCCCTAGGATTTTGATTGGTTTAGTAGCAGGATTTATTTATAAAAAGTACCAAAATAAATTTGGGTTAAGTTGTGCCGCTTTTTTAGCCACTTTAACAAATACTATTCTTGTTTTAGGTGGAATTTATATCTGTTTGGTACAAGTTATGCTTCTAGTCGAGGAATTGCTTATGAATTATTAAAAAATGTCATGTTGACAACGGTATTTACGAATGGCTTATTAGAAGCATTGGTAGCTATTGTTGTTTGTAATATTGTTGTACTTAAATTAAAGAGATCATAGCATCTCTTTTTTTGTTTAGAATTAAAAATAGTGTCTACACTTTGTTTGAGGTGATAAAGATGTTTAGAAAAATATTTTGCACATTACTTATTGGTTTTACTTTAACAAATGTAAATACGCCTTATCATTTTCATATTTTTGCTAGTGATGATCAAGAAGCAGGTATTAAAGCTTGTTATGAATATAAAAATGAAATTATCCATTCGTATCAAGAAATGATTTTAGGAATGGATGAAGAGAAAGTGATGAATGATTTGACTAGGTTATATCAAGGTGAAAAAGTGGGACATGATGTGTATTTTAAATTAGGTGATGGTAAGGGAAAAGAATTGTCAGGAGAATTTAAAAATAATTATTGTGATAATGAAATTAAGCCAAAATCCTGGATTAAAGAATTGTTTGAATAACTACCTGTTAAAGGGTAGTTTTTTGTTATGGAAATGTTTGCATTTTGTATGTTTTTATGATATGTTGACTTGTGAGGTGAACGTGATGAAGACAATAATCAAAGAAAAAAAAGATCTTGATGCGATAGTAGAAACTTTAAAAAATGATGGCGTTGTAGCTTTTCCTACGGAAACAGTATTTGGATTAGGTGTTATTTATAATTCAGATAAAGCTATTGATCGTTTGATTAAAGCTAAAAATCGCGATATGTCAAAAAGGTTTACTCTCATGCTTGATAGTAAAAATAAAATAGAAGACTATGCAATTGTATCTTTGCGTGAAAGAAAGATTATAGAAGCCTTTATGCCAGGCGATCTTACCATCATATTGAATAGTAAAGATAATAAACAAACAATTGGTATTCGTATTCCTGATGATGATTTTGTATGTTTGCTTATTTCTAAATGTCAAATCCCACTCTATGTGACAAGTGCAAATATTTCCCATCAACCAAGTGCTTTAAATGATAAAGAAGCATTAGCACAATTAGATGGAAGAATTGATATGATCGTTAAAGGGGAATGCAAGATGAATCAAGCAAGTACGGTAGTGGATTTAACAGGA
>URQL01000033.1 GCA_900550005.1 uncultured Erysipelotrichaceae bacterium | reverse complement strand
TTATTCTTATGAAGAAATTTTACAACAGCGACTTTTTGGTATAGGAGAAGTTCATCCTTGTTTTAAAGATTTTATCGGTGATTTTATCGCTGTAGGGATCACAAATAAAATGTTTTATACAAAAAAGCCAAATACCATGAAGGGAAATCATGCTGGAATGACTAAAACAGAGATTCAAATTCCATTAATTGTGATTAAGTGATTAGTTTGTAAACAAACTAATCTTTTTTTATTGACTTTTTATGATTATAGATTAGAATATAGTTTGTATTCAAACTAATTGGAGGGTTTATGTTAGAAGAACAATTTCATTTTCAATTATTAAAGTGTTTTAATCAACAAAGAAAATTGATTACAAGAAAAACAGCGAAGTTAGATGTTTTACCAGGGCAAAGTAAAGTCTTACTTTGTTTATATGAACAAGGGTCTTTATCTGCTAAAGAAATTGGGGATTATTGTATCATTGATAAATCCACAACAACCACCTTATTAAAAAAAATGGAGAAGATGGGTTATATCGAAAAGAAAAATGACAAACAAGATAAAAGAGCATTATCGATTCAATTAACCACTTTAGGCTTAGATAAAGCAAAACAAGTTAAAGAAATTTGCGAAGAGAGTAATCAAGAAATTTTAAATGTTTTAACAACAAATGAACAAGTAGAAATCTTACGACTATTAAAAAAATTAAATGATGCATTTGAAAAGGGGAAAATTTATGGAAACGAAAAATGATTTTTCAAAAGGGAGTGTAGCTAAACATATCATGTCCATTGCTGGACCTATGATCGTAGCACAATTAATTAATGTTTTGTACAATGTTATTGATCGTATTTATATTGGACGTATTCCTAATGTAGCGACTTTAGCAATGGGAGGATTAGGGATTTGTTTACCTATTATTTCTATTGTTATGGCTTTTGCGAATTTATTTGGAATGGGTGGTTCGCCATTATGTTCGATTGCCAGAGGAAAGGGGGAATTAGATGAAGCTGAAGAAATTATGGGAAATTCTTTTGCCTTATTGATTCTTTTTGGTGTCTTACTTACTGTAATTGGTTTTACTTTTAGAAAACCCATTTTATGGGCTTTTGGCGCAAGTGAATACACGATGCCTTATGCTTTAGATTATTTAACGATTTATTTGATAGGAACGATTTTTGTCTTGATTGGACTAGGAATGAACAGTTTTATTAATAGTCAAGGCTTTGCGAAAATGGGGATGATCACGGTTTTGATTGGAGCTGTTTTAAACATTATTTTAGATCCTATTTTTATCTTTGGTTTTAATATGAATGTTAAAGGAGCGGCTTTAGCGACGATCATTTCCCAATTTGTTTCGGCTTTATGGACAATGTATTTTTTAACTGGAAAAACAACGATATTAAAATTAAGAAAAAAATATTTTAAATTAAACCCTTATTATGTAAAACAAATCTTTTCTTTAGGAACGGCTGGTTTTATGATGGGAATTACGAATTCTATTGTAACCATTGTTTGTAATTCCACATTACAAACGTATGGTGGGGATACCTATATTGCCATTATGACGATCATTAATTCAATTCGTGAAATTGCTTCTTTACCAGGACAAGGGGTTGCGAACGCATCACAACCAGTGCTAGGTTATAACTATGGAGCAAAAGAATATAAAAGAGTATTATCTGGAATTAAGTTCTTAACTATTGCTGGCTTTTCAATGATGTTTATCATTTGGGGAATTATCTCATTATTTCCTGGATTCTTTATTTGTATTTTTAGTCAAGATCCAGAAATTATTTTAAAAGGAACAACGTCTATTCATTTATATTTCTTTGGTTTCTTTATGATGGCTTTTCAAATGTCAGGACAATCTGTTGCTGTTGGTCTGGGAAAGTCAAAACAAGCGATCTTCTTTTCTATCTTTAGAAAAGTCATTATTGTTGCCCCTTTAACGATTATTCTACCTAAATGTATTGGAATCAATGGAGTATTTATTGCTGAAGCTATCAGTAACTTTATTGGTGGAGGAGCTTGTTATATTACAATGTGGTTAACGATCGGTCGTAAGTTAAAACAACAAGCTTAATAAAAATAGTCCGCATTAGCGGACTATTTTTATATAATCTTTAATATAAGCAAAAAATTCACGAATATAAAAATTAATGGCTGTTGGCTTATGGCTTGGAGCACTGTAACCATAATTTTTAATACCTAAAGAAGAAGCGATCATCTTTGCTCGAGACATATGGAAGCCATTAGTAATGATGGCTACTTTTTCGTTTTCTTTTAAATAAGCTTTAGAAAATTGAAAATTTTCATAAGTACTGGTTGATTGATCTTCTTCAATGATTTGATTTTCATCGATACCATTTTCTACAAGATAATCTTTCATCGCTTTAGCTTCACTTAAATATTCGCCTTCTCCTTGACCACCACTAACGATAACTTGGACGTTTGGGTGTAATGCGACATATTCAAGACAAGTATCTAAACGATATTTTAAAGAAGCGGTGAGTTCGTCTCCTTTTAATCCAGCACCTAATACAATAATAGTAGATACTTCTTCTTTGCTTTTTTCCAAACTTCCTTTAATAATGATACCTTCGACAGTGATAAATAAACAAAATCCACTAATGAATAGAACGTATAAGACAGTACGAATCATTTTAGGAAGATAATTAAAAAGTTGATGATGGACTTTAAATTGAATTAAACAATAAATCAAAACAAAAAATGATAAAAGTAATATGACTTTAGAAAAAGAAATGAAGCCAAAAGTAATATTTAAAATGATGCTATAAATAATCAAAAAGATCGATAAGATAAATAAAGTTGTATCAATGTATTTCATAGGCCCTCCAATTTTTTCTTCATTTTACCATACCCACATCCTTTAAAGCAATTAAAAAAGGAGCTTTTGCTCCTTAACATCCTTCAAATTCTTTAGCGATTCTTTCTAATGCTTCTAAACATACTTTTTTAGGTGATGGTAAGCAAGCACGATGTACTTGTTTTCCACGTTTATCATCGAAGAATAAACCAGAGTTCATAATGACACCTGCTTTAACATAGATTTTATCAATGACTTCGTCATCAGATAAACCATAACCACTAAAATCAATGTTGATTGAATAGCCCCCTTCTGGGCACCATACATGTGCTTTTGGTAAGTTTTTATGAATGTAATCGATGCATTCATCAATGGTTTGATCAATGTATTCATTTAAAGCATCAACCCATGGTGCACCTTTTGTATAAGCAGAAATGACGGCTTGAATACCAAATGGAGATGGCATTGCATAGAATCCTTCAGAAGCTTGTTTTAAATCTGGATCACAAATAATAACATTTGTCATTGCAAGTCCAGCTAAGTTGAATGTTTTATTAACAGCTGTACAAGCAATTAATCCTTTAGGACCACAAGCTTTCATCATTGGTTCGAATGTTTGTCCTTTTCTTAAAATGTCTGAGTGTACTTCATCAGAAACGATTAAGACATTATGTTTACGACAAATGTCGCCAATTGTTGTAAGTTCTTCATGATTAAATACGCGTCCTGTTGGATTGTGAGGGTGACACATAATAAACATGGTGTTATTTTCATCTTCACAAGCTTTTTCAAAAGCATCATAATCGACTGTAAAATATTCATTTCCATCATTGATCATATCTACAGTCACATATTTTCTACCATTTCCTTCAACATCACTATGATATCCATAGCATGGTGTTAAAATGATAACGCCTTCACCTGGTTTTGTATAACGTTGTACACATTTAGCAATGGCATCATGTGTTCCAGGAAAATAGTAAATATCGTCTGGTTTAAATTCCCAATCTTGACGTGTTTTATACCAATAGCATACGGCGTCACGATATCTTTGTGGAATAGCTGAATAACCAAAAATACCATGATCGACTAATTTATGTAAATCTTCACAAATTTCTGGTGCTACTTTAATATCCATATCAGCAGTTTCTAAACAAATTGCATTTTCTGGTCTTTCATAAATACCTAATTGATTTAATACGTAATCAGGAGTTTGCCATTTTGAAGCAAAAGAGTAAGCATCTCCAATACGATCAATCATTTCATCAAAATTATATTTCATCATTTTTCCTCCCGTTTATTTCATTGATAATATTTTATCACCATTGATAATTGAGTTCAATTGAATGCGATAAATTTTGTTGAAAATGTTTACAAAAATCTAGGATTGTACTTTTTTTGTTTTAAGTTTATAATAGAGATAGTGTGATTTAAGAGGGGGAACGATCATGTATCAAGGAGCAAATCGATTACAAAAGGTCCAGCCATCTAAAATACGTTTAACAACTTCTAGAGCAAATGAACTTGCTATGCAAGGAAAAGACGTTATTCGTTTTAGTACAGGTGAACCGAATTTTAATACACCATCTTTAATTAAAAAGGCAACGATTCAAGCCATTGAAGAAAACTATACACATTATGGATCTAATGCCGGTGACTTAAATTTAAAAAAAGAAATCTCTAAAAGTGTAAAAGAACATACTGGTGTAGACTATGATCCAGACCAAGAAATATTAATTACCAGTGGGGGATCAGAAGCAATCAATCATGTGATGCTTGCTTTAATTAATCCAGGAGATGAAGTGATTGTTTTAACGCCAGCTTTTTTAAGTTATGAAAATATGGTACATATGAGTGAAGGTACATTCGTGGAAATTCCTTTAAGAAGTGAAAATCATTTTCAATTAGATTTAGAAGCTATTGAAAAAGCAATTACAAGTAAAACAAAAATGATCGTCATTAACAATCCATGTAATCCAACTGGTGCTGTTTATGCAAAAGATGATTTAGAAAAGTTAACTCAACTGATTATTAAACATGATTTATATGTTTTTTCTGATGAAATTTATAATCAACTTGTTTACGATCATCATGAAGTTATTTCTTTAGCATCCTTTCCTAATATGAAAGAAAGAACCATTATGATGAATGGTTTTTCAAAAACCTATGCGATGACAGGGTGGCGTTTAGCTTATATGTGTGCTCCTCATGCAATCATTCAAGATTTACTTAAAGTACATCAATATGCAACGACTTGCGCACCTACTTTTATTCAAGTTGGTTTAGCAAAATCAATGAATCAAGACCAAACTTTATTAGAAGTAAAGCAAATGATTCAAACATTTGACCAAAGAAGATTAAAAGTAAAACAAGTATTACAAGAAATGAAATTAGATTTCGTAGAACCACAAGGTGCTTTTTATTTCTTTATTGATGTATCTTCTACTTTGTTAGATGGAGAAACATTTTCTAAAAGATTATTAGAAGAAGAGTACGTAGCCGTTATACCAGGTAATGCTTTTGGTTCAATGTGCAAAAATAATGTTCGTTTATCTTATGCTGCAAGTGATCATGATATTGAAAGAGGCATGCAAAGGATAAAACATTTTGTAGATAAAGTAAGAAAGGGTGGTTAGGTGAACTATTTATTTTATCGATTAGTTTTATTTGTGAATACATCTTCTAAAGATGATTTAAATTATACGATTGCAGATTTTATATTAAAAAATATTGCTGCTATTGCAGACATGAATATTGTTGTTTTCGCCAATACATGTCATGTTTCACCAGCATCTATTAGTCGTTTTTGTCGTAAATTAGGTTATGATGATTATATTCATTTAAAAATGGAATGTGCTAAGTTTACAAGTTCTAAAGCCATTGATTATTATAATCCAGATATGATGAAAGATCCTCGTGAAGCAGGTAAAGAATATTTAGAAAGTGCTGCTGGAAGAATTACAGAACAAATTGATTTACTAGACTGGGAAAATATAGAAGGATTAGTCAAAGATATTTTTGAATCAAAAGGAGTTGCTTTCTTTGGTTCTCATTTTTCTCATAGTATTGCACAATTGATTCAAACTTCATTACTTTCATGTAATAAATATTCAATCGCTAAAAATGAGTATGATCAACAAGTGCGTATTGCAAAAGGATTAACATCAGAAGATATTGCAATTACGATTTCTGTAAGAGGAAGCTATTTAGGAAGTACGTCACGTTTAAAACGTGCGATTGAAAAATCTGGAGCGAAAAGTGTTTTAATTACAGCTAACCATGATCCAAAATTACTTAAAGAATTTGATCGTATCATTTATATTTCAAGTGATGAAGATCTTTATATGGGTCGCTTTATGTTACTTTCATTTGCGGAACTATTATCACAAATGTATGTCACTTATCATGCGAATCAATAGAAAGGAAAACCCTTTCTTTTTTTTATAAATTTGTTATAATAGATAACAGAGGTGAAAAAAATATGGCAAAAATGAATGTGAATTTTATTTCTTATACTTTAAAAAGAGCAGTAGATTTAACAGTAGTGATTCCAAGTGTGACGATTCCTGAATGTTTAGATCAAACAAATCATCCTACACATCAACATGCGCCTTTTCCCGTTCTTTATTTACTTCATGGTTATGGAAATAATCATGCGACATGGACAGGTTATTCGAATGTAGAACTCTATGCAGAAGAAAGACAAATTGCTGTTGTGATGTTAAGCGCAGAAAATAAATTTTATTGTGATCATGGTGGAGAAGATAATTATTTTACTTTTGTATCTAAAGAATTACCAGAATTTATTCAAAATACATTCCCAGTTTCTTCAAGAAAGGAAGATACTTATATTTGTGGATTATCTATGGGAGGCTATGGTTCTTTGATTCATGGATTAAGTCATCCAGAAAATTTTGGTGCGATTGGTTCTTTATCTGGTGCCATTAGTGTTGGTAAAGAAGATGAAGTAGAAGTTTATCCATTATTAAAACAAGAGCATTTACCACCACTTTATATAGCTTGTGGTAAAGAAGACTTCTTATATGAAAAAAATATTGAACTTGTAAATTATTTAAAAGAACATCATATTGAACATACAGCTGATTTTGTTGAAGGCTACACTCATGAATGGCGTTTTTGGGATTTAGAGATTGAAAAATTTATGGATTGGTTACCTCGTCAAGATGCATATGCTTCTAAAAAAAGAAAAGTATAAGAAAAACACAATGTCATTTGGCATTGTGTTTTTTATCTTTTTGTTTAAGGTATCTTTGATAGATTAGGTGTAAACCTTTAAAAGTTAAATCTTTGTCATAGGCATCAATAAGTTGTGTTTCTTCAGAAATAAGACGTCCTAACCCCCCTGTAGCAACAACTTTCATTGGTTTACCAATTTCTGTTTTTATTTGGGTAATGATTTTTTCTGTTAAACCAATGTAACCATAAACAACCCCTGCTTGCATTGAACTGACTGTGTTTTTAGCTAAGATGGTTTCAGGTTTAACGATTTGAATTTCTGGTAATTGAGCCGCTTGACCAGACAAGGCTTGTGAACAAATTTCAAGTCCTGGTGCAGTAACGGCGTATAGGAATTCTCCTTTTTCACTGACATAGTCAAACGTTGTTGCTGTACCAAAGTCAATGACTAAAACGGGTCCACCATAACCATAATAAGCACCCACTGCATCAACGATACGGTCAGCCCCAACTGAAGCAGGGTTATCTGTTACTACAGCAATTCCTGTTTTAATACCAGGTCCTACTAAGATGGGTTGCTTGTATAAATATTTGATGATGGCACTTGTAAAAGAGTGCATGATTTTTGGAACAACACTGGATACAATGACATCTTCGACTTCTTCTACGCTTGTTTTAGAAGCGGATAAGAAATTTAAAATCATAAAACCATATTCATCACTGGTTCTTTGCATTTTGGTTGTTAAACGGTATGTATTTAAAATTTGATCTTCTTTAAATAATGCAATGGTAATATTGGTATTACCGATATCAATAGCAACTAGCATGATGTTTTCCCCTTTTCAATTTCAATCATTTTATTTAAGATGGTTTTAGCGACTTCTTCTTTGGTCATGATTTCAAAGTTTTGTGTTTGATTTTTAGTAATTAAAGTGATGATATTGGTATCTGTAGCAAAACCAGCGCCAGTTGTTTTTAAATTGTTTGCGATTAAAAGGTCACAGTTTTTCTTAATACATTTATTTGTTGCATTTTCAATTAGGTTTTCTGTTTCCATCGCAAAACCACAAACGATTTGATGAGGTTGTTTATGTTCCCCGATATAAGCTAAAACATCAGGGTTTTTAACAAGTTCTAAGGTTAAGGTATCCCCAGTTTTTTTGATTTTATTTTCAGCAGTGACTTTAGCACGGTAATCACCAACAGCAGCTGCTTGAATAATGTAATCAAAGTCTTTGAATTTTTCTTTAGTGATCTCATAAAGATCATTGGCAGTTGTAAAGTCAATTTTATTTACGCCTTGAGGGACGTCTAAATGAACAGGTCCACTAAGTAAAGTAACATCGGCTCCTAAATGATATGCGACTTTAGCAATCGCATAACCCATTTTACCACTAGAATGATTTGTTAGATAACGAACAGGATCTATGCTTTCTTGAGTTGGACCAGCACTAATTAAAACTTTTTTATTTAATAAAGGTAAATCTTCTTGCATGGCATGATCAATGTATTCAAGTAAATCTTTAACATCAGGAAGTTTTCCTTTGCCTGAATCACCACAAGCTAAATGCCCTGAGGCAGGTTCAATGATTTCATAGCCATAATGTTTACATAATTTTAAATTGTCTTGTGTTACAGGATTTAAGTACATATTGGTATTCATTGCAGGAGCAATGATTTTTTTGCAAGTTGCCGCTAAAAATGTTGAAGTCAACATGTCATCTGCAATTCCATGTACGATTTTAGCAATCACATTGGCTGTAGCTGGGACAATGACAAATAAGTCTGCTTTTTGTGCAAGTGCAATATGCTTCACTTCACCATCTACATTACGTTCAAATGTATCGGTATAAACTAAATTTTTTGTTAGTGTAGTAAATGTCAATGGAGCAATAAATTCGCATGCATTTTTTGTCATGATCACTTCTACTTGATAGCCTCTTTTAATAAGTTGACTTGTTAAATCGGCGGCTTTATAAGCGGCGATTCCACCAGTCACACCTAAAACAATGGTTTTCATTTTGTTTCCTCCTTGATTAACTTCCGCTCGATTAGGATACGGGTGTTTTAAACAGTATTATTATAATCGATTGATTTACGAATTTAAAGGGGAACTATTTGTAATTGGTAAAAATATTGAGTATAATTAATTTCTAAAGGAAGGTGAGAAATATGGATGATCCTTATATTTTACGAACAAAAAAAGAATATGAAGATACGATCAATACATTGATTCAAGATGAGCGTTATGATGAAGGTTTACATTATCTTGATCAAATTGAAAATAAAGTGATAGAAACAACATGGTTAAACTTTTATCGTGGTGTTTTATATAATGCTTTAGATCAATATGAACTCGCTTTACCCTATTTAATGAAAGCAAAACTCCAAGCGGGAAAACATTCTTTGATTTATAGTGAGCTTGGATGGACTTATAATCGTTTAGAGAATTTTGATGAAGCCCTTTTCTATTTAGAACAAGTTAATGAAATGGGCAGAGATGATTATTGGTTATACAGTGAACTTGCTTATACTTATTTAAGAAAAGAAATGATTGAAGAAGCTTTAGTTTATTTAGATCTTGTTTTATCAAAAGTACCACAAGATGAATGGGCACTTCATCAACTTGCTGAAATCAGTTATGATGCCAGACATTATGAAGAGGCTTTAAATTACAATAAACAATTGATCGAAGCTAATTATATTGAAGAAGCAACGCTTGAAGATATTATTCAGTTAAATGAAATGCTAAGTGATTTAGATGATCAAGAGGATTATCTAGAGCTCTATAAGCAATATGGTACAAAAAAAGATTTCTTATTTTACCATCAAATGGTCTATTTAAATAATAAAGAATGTTATGATCAAGTGATTGCACAAATAAGTGATTCTCCTTATTTAGAATCCATACCTGAATTAAAAATTGAATTAGGTTAGAGCTATCGTCAAATTGGGGAATATGAAAAAGCGATGGATTACTATCTAGAAGCCTATTATACAGGAACAAAACCGATTTTTTTATTTAGTGAACTTGCTAGTTTGTGTGGTATTTTTGAAGAATATGAACATAAAGAACAATTTCTACTTGAACTTTATAAAGCAGGAAGAAAAGACAGCTGGATCTATTTTAATTTTGCTCGTCTTTACCTTTACGATCTCGTTGATTTAAAGCAAGCACGTTATTATTTAGATGAATTAAAACAAATCGATGCAACGAATGAAGAATATCAAAGTTTAGAAGTTGAATATGCTTTTAAAAACAAACAAGAAGATCTAGGACTTCATTTGATTCAAGAACGTTTAGCATTGCGTGATTCAAATTTTAAAGTTACTTTTCCAAAAATGGACTTAGATAAAGAAATCAAAGTGAATTATCCAGGTATTGAACGTATTTATGAGTTTTATCATGATTTAGCTTACATTGAAAATCATGAATTTAGTGGCTTTATTGATTCAAAAGGAAATTTAAAAATGAATTTTAAATTTGATTTAGATCAAACTAAACGTCAGGATACCTTTATGTTTTATGATCAAGAAGCCATTGTCATGCAAGATGGTTGGTATGGAATGATTGATTTAGATGGCCATACCACAACAGAATTTATGTATGATAACATTTTATATCAAGATGGTTATAAATATTTAATGATCAATGATTTAACGATCGTTAAAAAAGGAAAACAAGAACATTTGTTTAATGATGAAGTGATCCCTATGAAAGAAAACCGACTTGGATATAAAAAAGAAGGATTATGGGGGTATTTAGATGATAACTTTAACGAAGTGATCCCTTGTCAATACGACTTTGTTGAAGCCTTTAAAGATGGCTTAGCTGTTGTTAGAAAAGCGGATAAATGGCAGTTGATTGACTTACAAGGGCAAGTTTATTTTAGTTATGAAGGATCTTATCTAATGAATTTAGGACAAGGCTTCTTTGCCATTGAAAATGAACAAGGCTATCTTATTTTTGATTCGAATAAAGAATTACTAGGAATTTATGAAGAAGTGGATTCATTAAGACAAGAAAGGATCGCTATAAAAAAAGAAAATAAATGGGGATTTATTGATTTGCAAGGAAATTTAAAAGTTGACTATGAATATGATGAAGTTTTACCTTTTTTTGAAAACTATGCTCGTGTAAAAAAAGAGGGGTATTATGGCATGGTTGATTTAGAAGGGCAACTCTTTTTACCTTGTATCTTCGACAACATGACCATCGTGAGAAATGCAACATTGATTGTTGGGGTAGGTTATCGCTATGGCTACATGAATTTACAAAGAAACTTTATAACGCCTATCTTATTTTCAACAGCCACTTTACCTGTTGATGGCAAAATGAGTGCTTCTTATTTAGATCAGTTTTATATTTTAGAAAGAGGGGAAAAGGAAAATGAAAGAAATGATTCATGATTATTGTGTTAAAAACGACATTGATGGGATCAGTGTATGTATTCATTTAAAAGGGGAAGAAGTTTTTAGTTATCAAGAAGGATTTAAAAATGAACAAAAAGAATGGGTTGATCGTCATACTCGTTTTACGATTGGTTCTATTTCAAAATTATTTATTACTGTAGGAATTTTACAATTAGAAGAAAAAGGGCTACTTTCTTTAAAAGATCCAGTTTATTCTTATTTGCCTGATTTTAAAATGGATGATCCACGTTATAAAGACATTACGATCGAAATGTTATTGAATCATAGCAGTGGGTTACCTTCTGTTTCATTTAAAAAGAAATATACCAATCATTTTGAACCAAGTTATATTCAAGATATTTTAAAAATGTATCAAATTTTACCTTTAAAAAGTGATCCAGGTAAATACAGTGTTTATTGTAATGATGGCTTTGTTTTAGCTCAATATTTACTTGAAACTTTAACTAAACAATCTTTTAGAGATTATTGTTTAGAACATATTACATTACCATGTAAAATGATGGATACAGAATTTCCAGGTGCAATTTTAGATGAAAAGAGTTATGCTCATGCATTTAATGAGTATGACCATTCATTCAACCAAGAATTTGTCAATGGTATCGGTTCAGGAGGTGTGTATTCGACTGCAAAGGATCTATGCTTGTTTTATGATACTTTCTATAATGGAAAATTATTAAGTCAAACAAGTATTGATAAGATGAAAGAATTACACGCCAAAAGCTATTTACAATTAGAAAGTAATACAAATGGGTATGGTCTTGGTTTTGATTATGTGGAAGTTCCCTATTTTAAAGCCTATGGAAAAACAGCTTTAGCTAAAGGGGGAGCAACATTTGGGTATATGAGCTATGGCTATGTGATTTTAGAAGACCAACTCAGTGTTTGTATTGTGGCAACGTCTAAAGAAGCAGGAGTGGCTTTATTAGCTAAAGAACTAGGAGCACGCTTTTTAAATACAAAGCCAAAAACACTTTATTTAGATAAAGTCGTGAGTCAAGTGGATGCCATTGATGGCATTTATGGTGCAGGAAATCG
>URQL01000032.1 GCA_900550005.1 uncultured Erysipelotrichaceae bacterium | reverse complement strand
CACATGAATGGGAAGAAGAAGCTGCAAGAAGAGGACTTCCAAATAATAAAAATACCGTTGATGCCTTAACTTGTTTAAAAGAAGAAAAAAATATTGATATGTTATCTAGCTTAGATGTTTATACAAAAGTAGAACTTGCTTCAAGATACGAAATCTTATTAGATAATTATATTAAGACAATCCAAGTTGAAGCTTTAACTGCTTTAAAAATGGCAAAAACACAAATCTATCCAGCTGTTGTTAAATATTTGGGAAGTTTAGCAGAAAATATTAAAACAACTACAAAAGTAGGTATCACTGCAGATTTCATTAAAGAAGATGCAAAAGAATTGTCTTCATTAATTAGTACAATGAAAGCACAAATGGATACATTAGAAGCAAACATCACTGCTTGTCAAACAAGTGATAAAGAAATTGGTGAACTTGCCGCATCATGGCGTGATGATGTCTTCAATCAAATGCAAGTATTACGTGAAACGGTAGATACGATTGAAACATTAGTAGATAGCAGCTATTGGCCAATCCCTACTTATGTAGATTTATTATTTGGTATTTAACAATACAAATTCAAATTTAAAGAGAACGATAAAATAGCCCTTATCGTTCTTTTTTTATGGAAACAAAGCACCATTAACTAGTTTTAAAAGGAAATATTATGTATAATAATAGAAAGGTGGTGAGTAGAGTATGAAAAAATTGGTAATTATTTTAACAATATTAGTATGTTGTTTAACAACAACATGTACCCATGTTCATGATGAAAATTGTGGTTACGATCCAACAACAAAAACAGGATGTACCCATCAATGCAATCAAGATATTGATCCATATCATGAAAATGGAGGTGGATGGTAGTGAATATAAAAGTTAATGAAAGTCTAAAAGCTTATCGTTTATTTAATTTAAATCAAACATTGGATGTAATTTCACAAAAACTTCAGCTTTCCAGAACCACTTATCATCAGTTAGAACAAGCCAAGCTAACCGTTACACCTTATTATCAAGAATTACTTTTAGATAAAATTAATTTTATCGTTATTGATTCTAAACAAGAAAAAGCTTTTTATAACTAGGTTAAGGAATTATTAGAACTTTGGATTTCAAGAAAATCATCGCGAAATCTTTTTAATCAATGTCCTATTCCTCTTGATTTAATTCAACATTCTCATCTTTATATCGATTATTTGTTGATTGATTTGTTACTACATTGGAAAAACTATGATGAACATTACTATAAAAAGATTGGGCAATGTATTTATGAAGAAGATGGAGGGACTTACGATTTATTTTATCTGGTTTTTGCTTATGCTTTATCTCAACAGTTAGAGTATAACGAAGCTTACTTATTATTTATAAATGTTGATCTTGAGCGCCTTATTCATCTTTATCCCAATTTAGAAGGAATGTACTATATTTTTGGAAGTTTGTGTACAAGAAAAATCAATGCTGAATTATCTTATGAATTACTAAATTGTGCAATTGATTTTTTTAGTAGTCATAGATATCAAGAAAATCTCTATTTTTGTAAGCAAGTTTTAGGAAGTATAAAATTAAACAAAAAAGAATACTTACAAGCAAACCAAGAATATTTGGAGGTGTTAGATCATTATCTAAAAAACAATAAGAATGAGTGGAATATTTCTGCTTTAAGAAATAATGTTTGTTGGAGCTATTTGTTATTAGGAGAGTATGATTTAGCTTATCAAATTTGTTTGGATTTTAATTATTATAATATTGAAGCTTTTAAATCTTCATTCTATTTCTATCTAGCTATTTGCTATTATAAACAAAATAATTCTTTTGGTGCTACACTCTATGCTAAAAAATGTCTTGCTTTAAAAGAGGATTATAGCTATTCAAAACGTTATTGTAAATTTATTTTAAGAGCAATGAAATATCGAGAAAAACAAAGACTATTTGATCAAATGGAGAAGTTTTACCATAGGTTAATAGGAGAAAAATACGATACAGATGCATGGTTTATTGCTAAACTCTTATCTGAAGGATACGAACAGCTAGGAGATTCAAGGCAAGCTAAGTTATGGTATCAAAGATATGCAAAGAATACGGAATAATTTCTGTATTCTTTTTTAAACTTTCGTTAATTTAAATTAACTTGTGTTTTTAAAAAGTTAATGTTACTATGAAACAAATGAAGAAAAGAGGAAAAAATATGTTTACAAAAATACTGACAAGATTAGGTTTTACTAAAGAAGAGACTAGTTGGATTCTTTATGATGTAGGAAATAGTGAACAAACATTAATGACTATGACAGTTTTATTTCCTTTATTAATGGCTTATATTACCCCAGGGGATTCGAGTGTCTATGTCGGTTATGCTAATACGATTTATGGAATTGCTCTTGCTTTATTGTCACCTATTTTAGGGACAATGGCTGACTATAAAGGAAAGAAAATGAAGTTTTTTAAAGGATTTTTATATTTAGGATTAATTGCAGGCTTTTTATTAGCACTACCTTTTATTGATTACAAAGTAGCTGTTATTTTATTTATTTTTGCTATGATTGGTTATAATGGATCGATTGTATTTTATGATGCTTTTATTGTAGATGTTACGACTGATGAAAGAGTCAATAAAGTTTCATCTGCTGGTTATGCTTGGGGATATATTGGTTCAGCTTTACCATTTATTTTATTTATTATCCCTTTTGCGCTTGTTACATTATTTGGGGATGAACAAGGAAATTTAGTTATGGGATCATTTACTTTAACTTATCGAATGGCGATCTTTATTTGTATGACTTTAGCTTTAATATGGTGGTATGCTTATTCCCTTCCAATGATTAAAAATGTAAAACAAAAACAATACCATGAACAATCTGACCATCCAATAAAAGAGTCTTTTACGCGTTTATTTCAAACTTTTAAGAATATTCAAAAAAGTAAGAATATTTTCTTATTTTGTTTATCTTATTTCTTTTATATCGATTGTGTAAATACAGTCATCACAATGGCTGTTTCTCTAGCAAGTGATATGGGTGTTAGTGATGTTATGAGTTTATTTGTTGTTATTGCAATCCAATTTATCGCTTTTCCAAGTGCTATTTATTTTGGTAAGTTAACAGATAAATATGGTGAAAAGAAGATGATTTATGCAGGAATAATTGGTTATTTCATTATTATTTTAAGTGGATCACAAATTGTACATAATGTTAACTATATTTGGTTAGTAGGTATTTTAGTTGGATTATTCCAAGGTGGAATTCAAGCTGTTTCGCGTTCTTATTTTGCTTTACTTATTCCTGAAAAAGAAAATGCTAATGAATACTTTGGATTCTTCTCTGTCTTTTCTAAATTCTCAGCTATTTTAGGACCACTTATGGTATCTTTAATGGTAAGCATTACTAAGAAAGCAGAGTATGGTATTCTAGGATTAATTCCTATGATGGTTGTTGGAGCGATTTTGTTGTTCTTTGTTAAAGATCATGAAACAAAGGAACAAGCATGAAAATTATTTTAATTCGAGGTAATTCAGGAAGTGGTAAAACCTCACTCGCTAATTTATTACATAAAGAAATACCTGGTAGTTGTTTAATTCATCAAGATGTGATTAGAAGAGATATTTTAAATACTCATGATGATTTAGTCATACAAGAACTAATTATTGCTATGTTAGAAGTGATGAAAAAACAAGAACAACCTATTATTTTAGAAGGGATATTTAGAAAAGATAAATATCAAAAATTATTTGATTACTTATTTAATCATTTTGATTGTGATTGTTATTACTATGATCTTAGTTTTGAAGAAACACTCAAAAGACATCAAACACGTAATGAAAAAGAAGAATTTGATGACAAAACAATGAAATCTTGGTTTAGAGAACAGGATCAATTAAATATTGCTCAGGAAATTCTTTTTGATCAAAACGTATCTTTAAAACAAGCAATTGATAAAGTTATTAAAAATTTAAAACAGTAAAACAAATGATTTATAAGACAGCAATGTTGCTGTCTTTTTTATGAAAGCTATTATTTTAAATAAACTTGGTAATGAATAACTTAGAGAATAAAATTTAAAAAAATCCTTTTTTGCATATCTGTTTCAATTTATAATTAAATGTGAAATAATAAAAGATAGAAAAGAGGCGATAATATGAAATTTGTATCATGGAATGTAAATGGACTTAGAGCTTGCGTACAAAAAGGGTTTAGTGATTTTTTTAAGGAAATTGATGCAGATATTTTTGCTATTCAAGAAACAAAATTACAACCTGAACAAATTGATTTACAATTTAATGGATATACAAGTTATTATAATAGTGCTGTTAAAAAAGGGTATTCTGGTGTAGCAATTTATACCAAAAAAGAACCATTAAAAGTAACTTATGGTATGGGTCAAGAAGAACATGATCAAGAAGGCAGAATGATTACTTTAGAGTATGAAAATTTTTATTTTATAACGGTTTATACACCGAATTCAAAAAAAGAATTAGCTCGTTTAGATTATCGAATGGTGTGGGAAGATGCTTTTAGAGCGTATATTCAAACATTACAAAAAGATAAACCTGTTGTTGTTTGCGGAGACTTGAATGTGGCTTTCAAAGAAATTGATTTAAAGAATCCTAAAACCAATCGCAAAAATGCAGGGTTTAGTGATGAAGAAAGAGCTAAATTTGGAGAACTATTAGATATTGGATTAACCGATACTTTTAGATATTTTTATCCAGATCAAGAAGGTATTTATTCTTGGTGGTCTTATATGTTTAAAGCAAGAGAAAAGAATGCTGGATGGCGTATTGATTACTTTTTAACGAGTGCATCTTTAAATGAAAAACTTGTTGATGCAAAAATTTATACGGATGTATTTGGTAGTGATCATTGTCCTGTAGGAGTAGAAATCAATGTTGAATAAAATTGTGGAAAAATACGCTATTGAAGAAGTAGTTCAAAATGATATTGGTCGTTCTGGTGATCAAGTTTACTTTTTAAAAAGTAAGAATAAAAATTATTATTTAAAGTTATCTAAAAATGATGAAATTATTCAAGAAGCCAAGGTAGGACAGTTTCTTCAAAATAAGATCAATGTACCTAAAACAATTGAGTATGGTTCTTGTAAACAAGGATATTACTTTTTAAAAGAAGAATTACCAGGAAAAATGTTATACGAATTATTAGAAAAAGATGTGATGGGTACAATTGAGATTTATGCTAAAACATTAAAAAAACTTCATGATTTACCCATTAAAGATTTTCCTTATCAAAGAGATTTAACATCAATTCTTCAAAGTCTACCTGATCAATTTGATTTAATTGATCTTGATGAAGTTGAACCTATTACTAAACAAAGAGGCTTACAAAAAACATATGAAAGATTATGTGAATTATTACCAAAACAATTAGATCTTGTTATCAGTCATGGGGATTATTGTATGCCTAATGTTATTATAGGAAAAGAAATAGGACTGATTGATTTAGGTAAAACAGCGATCGATGATCGTTACAATGATCTTGCTTTAGGTCTTAGAAGTCTTAAATATAATTTACATTTAATTGGAATTGAAGACGCAAAAGAATATTTACTTCACTTTTTAAATACTTATGGTATCACTAATTTAGATCGTAATAAGATTGAATTTTATTATCTACTAGATGAGTTCTTTTAAATTACCTACTTTATTAAAAGATAAAATTGATTTAACTTATTTAGAATATCCAACCATGGGTTATTCTGAAGATCAAGTTCTTTTAATAAAACAAGGCTATCAAAATAAAGATATCGTAATTAAGTATTCAAAAAGAAAAGAAGTTCATAAAGAAGCACTAATCCTTAAGTGGTTAAATGGTTATATTCAAGTACCTCATGTCTATTTTGATTTTCAAGAAGATGGGATTTATTATCTTGTTATGGAAATGTTACCGGGGGTAATGGGGCAATATGGCTTTAATCAATTAAGTGAGGATGAAATGATCAAACTTTATGCTTTAGAAATTAAAAAATGGCATCAAATACCGATTGAAAATTTTCCTAATGTGAATACTTTACAAGAAAAACTTGAACATGTAAGAAATAATGTGGAAAAACATCTTGTTAAAACACAATACTTTGAAAAAGAATATCAAGGGAAAACACCAGAAGAACTCTATCAAAAAATGATGAATCTTTACCCTCAAGAGTTTGATTTGGTTTTATGCCATGGGGATGTTTGTATGCCAAATTTTATGATTGAAGATGGATATGTAACGGGATGGATCGATGTTATAGGTTGTGGTGTTAATGATCGTTATTTAGATGTTGCGATTGCATTACGAACATTAAGATTTAATTTTGAAGCGATGCATCAAGAATTTACAAAAGAAAGAATGCAATTATTTTTAAAAACATACGGGTTAAATAAGCTTGATATGAAAAAATTAGAATTTTATATACTATTAGATGAAATGACAAATAATTAGGAGGAAAAGAACAATGAAATTACTATTTGTATCAGATATTCATGGATCATATTACTATGCTAAAAAAGCAATTGAAGCTTTTAAACAAGAACAATGTGATCATATTATTTGCTTAGGAGATATTTTATACCATGGACCTAGAAATCCATTACCTAAAGATTACAACCCAAAAGAAGTAGCTGCTTTACTTAACCAATATAAAGATAAAATCATGAGTGTTCGTGGAAATTGTGATAGTGAAGTAGATCAAATGATGTTAGAATTTCCAATGTTAAGTGACTATACGCATTTATTTATTGATGGACACCGTTTCTTTGTGACACATGGACATCATTATCATGAAGATCAATTACCCCCTTTACAAGAAAATGATATTTTAGTTTATGGACATTACCATGTTCCATTATGTAAGAAAGTAAATGGAATCTATATTTTAAATCCATCATCTATTTCATTACCAAAAGCAGGGACAAATAGTTATGGTGTCTACGAAAATCATGTTTTTACAATTAAAGATTTAGATGGAAATACGGTAGATTCAATTAATTTAGAAGGTAAATAAAATGAAAAAATTTTATCTCTCTGTAGATATTGAAGGCATTTGGGGAAACGGTAATCCTCAATACACATCTAGACATACAGACGAATACGAACAATACCGTAAAAATATGATTGATGAAACTAATCTTGCTATTGAATGTTTATTTGATCAAGGGATGGAAGAAATTATTGTTAATGATGGTCATGGAGGTATGGATAATCTTATTTCTTATGAATTAGATCCTCGTGTAAGTTTTATAAGTGCAAAGGGATCTTATAAAGAATTAGGCATGATGGAAGGCCTTGATCCTTCTTTTGATGGTTGTGGTTATGTAGGCTATCACACAAAAGCAGGGACTCAGTCAGGGAATATGGCTCATACGATTTCAGGTGCCGTTGTCGATAAAATTATCATTAAAGGAAAACCAGTAAGTGAAGCACAAATGAATACTTTACTTGCGAGTTATTATGACGTACCTTTGATGTTTATTGCTGGAGATGATGCTTTACATAGACAAACCCAAGAAGATATGGGAGATATCCCATTTGTAGAAACTAAAAAATCAATCAACTTCATGACTACGTTAAATTGTTCTAAAAATGAATTAAAACAACGTTATCAAAAAGTGATTTTATCAATGATGAATTACCCAGGTTACATAGAAGAACCCGTAAATACATTAGATATTGTTTTTTTAAATGAAAGAAATGCTGATTTTGTTTCAAGGATTCCTACGGTTGAAAGAATCAATAATAAAACCGTCCGTTTAACAGCAAGTAATTATGAAGAACTTTATAAATTAGCTCGCTTTGTCATTAAAGTAAGTAATGCTTTTTAAATGAAAAGAGCTACTCTAATTTTAGGGTAGCTCTTTACGACATAAAAAGACTCAAGGGAATTTTCTCTTGAGTCTCTATTTTTTTATTGTTCATTTACTTTTTCAAATACTTCATTAACAAGATGCTTATCTTCTTTGTTTTTAAATTGATAATAAACAACAGTTAAGATTGAACAAATCACAAATATTCCAATAAATACTGCAAGTTCCGTAGATAATGAACATGTTGTATAACTGATTACTTTTCTAAATCCGTTAACACTATAAGTATATGGAACAAATGGGTGAATGATTTTATAAATTGTAGCAGAAGTATCAAGTGGGTAAGTTCCAGCAGAACCACCTAAGTTGATGATCATAAATACAAGTAATAAGAATTCACCGATAAATCCTGTTGTTAAAGATAGAAGCATAACAAGTGACATAAATGCTGCTGCAACAATAATTGCAAATAGATAAGTCATCATAAGTTGTTGAGGTTCAAAACCATTAATTAATTTTAAACCTGTAACCATAACGATTGCACTAATTGTTGATACAGTATACATAACTGAAGCTTTTGCTAACCAATATTTAAATCCATTTTCAACATTTTTAATACCATGACGAATTGGATACATTAATGTAAAGGCTAGAGCTGCAACATATAAGGCAACAGACATCATATAAGGAGCCATTGCATGACCGTTATTTTCTACTGTAGAGATTTCTTTGTGATCTACTTCAACAGGAGCAGATACCATATCAGTTGTTTCATCATTCGTATTGATTTTACTTTCTTTAGCACCATCACTTAATGCTGTATTTAAAGTTGTTGTTCCTTCTAAGGCTGATTTTAAACCATCACCTAGAGTTTGAGAACCACTGGCTAATTGACTGGCACCATCACTAATTTGTAATGCACCATTATCTAATTGTTGGATACCACTCATTAAAGTAGAATTGTTAGCTGTTAAAGTTGAAGTACCAGCATAAAGTTGGTTAGCTCCATCATTTAATTGTTGAATACCATTAACTAGAGTAGGTGTTTGACTAGCTAAAGTTTGAGTACCATTAGCTAAAGCTGTAGAACCACTTGTTAAAGAATTGTTGTTATTTGCTAAAGTAGATAAACCAGCTTGTAATTGGCTTACACCTTGAGTGTAAGCAGCAATACCATTAACTAATGCTTGTTCCGCAGGTATTTCTTTAGTAGTACCATTATCATTAATATAAGTACCACCATTTACAGAAGCAGCTACATTATTTAACCCAGCTTGTACTGTTTGACTTCCTGCAAGTAAACCGTCAGTTTCAGTTCCATCACTTAATGTACCACCATTAACTGCTGTATTTAATTCTGTTAACCCAGTTGAAAGTGTATTGATAGCTTCTTTATTTCCATCAGTTACAGCTTTAACTAAACTGTTATAAGAATAATCTGCAAAAAGGACTTTTGCATTTGGATAACCAACAGTGTTGGCAATGTTTTCGGCTTGTGCTTCAGTAAAGTTATGTTCTAACCAATATGTTCCGTATCCTTTAACTGTAGCATTTTCACTTGTAAGCATTCCTGTAAGTAATTGAGTTGCTAATGATAAAGAATCATTTGCAGATGTAGCTTTTGTAAGTTTTCCTTGATTTTCTGTACTTAAACTAGCTTGAAGTTGTGTAGATACTGTTTTTAATCCATCAACAACTTGTTGATTTCCTTGAACTAAATCGTTAGCACCTTTTCCTAAGGCAGTAGCACCATTTGTTAAAGTGGTGTTGTTTTGAGTAAGTTGATTTGCACCAGCTAAAGCTTGGCTTACTCCGTTTGTATAACTTTGAATACCACTGTTTAAAGCAGAGGCACCATTGTTTAATTGATTAATACCATTTGATAATGAAGGTGTTGCTTCGTTTAATGTTGCGATACCGTTTTTTAAACTATAAACACCATTATGTACTGTTAATACACCGTCTGTGTAACTTTGTAATCCATTTTCTAAAGTACTTGAACCGTCTTTAAATGTTAAAGTGCTATTAGCTAAGACTTGTAAGTTATCAGAGATTGTTGTATTTCCATCTACTAATTGATTCATACCATCTAATAAAGTAGATGTTCCATCACTTGCATCTTGTAACCCATTTGATAATGTTGTTACAGATTCAAATAATGTTTCTGCATAAGTTTTTGTTACTGTAGCAGAGATACTTTCTTTAATTTTTGCAATAGCTGAATCATCCATTTTACTAGCTACATAGTTTGTACCAGGGTTGGTAGTGTATTGTAGAACCATTTTATCAGGATGTTCATTTAATAAAGTTGTTGCGTTTTTAGAAAAATCACTTGGGATAGTGATGATCATATAATAAGAGCCATCTTCTAATCCTTTTTGAGCTTCATCTTCATCAACAAAATGAAAGTCTAAAGAATCGTTATCTTTTAATTTTTCTACCATTTGATTACCAACATCTAATTCTTTATCGTTATATGTGACAGCTTGATCTTTATTAACAACAGCAACAGGTAAGTCACCACTGTTTCCATAAGGATCCCACATAGAGCCTAAGAATACGCATGCATAGATAGAAGGAATCAAAATGATTGCAACGAGTACAATTTTTAACCAATGATTATGGAATAAGTTTTTCCATTCTTGCTTAAACATAAATATCCTCCTTGTATTTAATTGTATTAGATGAAGAATTATTTAATCATAACCCTCTATCTAAAAAGTATTATAAACAAAAATGACTGATAGTCAATATTTATTTGTGATGTATGCGTTGTCATCAAATAAAAAGTTTAGCTCAATAAATTAGAGTATTTTTAAGTGTAAAATAATTAATTTTGTTGCACTTTTTTTTATGTTCAATATAATAAATTTTGGTAGGTGAAGTTTATGACCAAAATGGATCAAATTTTAGAATATAGTTTAGAAGCCGGTAGAATTATGTTAGAAAGTAATTCAGAAATTTACCGTGCTGAAGAAGTTATTGTTAATGTATGCCATGCTTTTGGCATTGAAGATATAGATGTATTTACTTTAGCTACTTGTATCTATTTATCGATCAATAAAGATGGACAAAGTTATACAAGAGTTAAACGAATATATAAACGTGAAACCAATCTAGCAAGAATATCAAAAGTCAATTCTTTATCAAGAAGTGTAGTAAGAAAAGATTACACATTAGAAGAATTTAAAAAAGAATTAGAAAAAATTGAAAATTATAAAGGACTACCTCATTTTCAACGAGCTGTAACTATGGGAGCAAGCTGCGGTGTATTTGGATTAATGTTTGTACCGACTGCTACATATTTAGATTTTATTATTACTTTTTTAATTACGTTAGTTATTTATTATGGAATGGTCTTTTTAAATAAATATGAGTTAAATGCTTTTATTTCCAATGCTTTATTATCTATTGTAATGACTGTTTTAGCGGCTATTGGGGTTAACTACCATATTGCTAGTGATATTGATACCATTGTTATTGGAACAATTATGATTTTAGTACCAGGAGTTGCCGTAACCAATGCAGTTAGAGATGTCATTAATGGTGATATTTTATCAGGAACAATTCGTACTCTAGAAGCCTTTATTGTGGCCTTTGGTATTGCCTTTGGTGTAGGGATCACTTTATTCTTCTTAAAGAGAGGAGGATTATTATGATTCTAATCTATCATTTTATACTTGGATTTATATCCTGTTTAGGATTTGCTTATTTATTCAATTGTCCTAAAAAAGCTGTGGTACAAGGATGTGTTGCTGGTGGATTTAGCTGGGTAGCTTATAAATTAGTGATGAATATGGGCTATGGTACGGTAGTAGCAACCTTTATTGGTTCTATTGTATTAAGTATTGTTTGTGAAATATGTGCAAGAATATTTAAAGATGCAGTCACTGTATTTGTATTACCCGCAATCTTACCTTTAGTGCCTGGAGCTGGCCTATATTATACAATGTTGTACTTTATTCAAGATAACAATTCCTTAGCTTTGCACAAAGGGATTGAAACATTGGGATGTGCTGTTGCGATTGCAATTGCATTACTTATTGTATCTTCTATTAGTAAATTCATTTTTAAAGTAGTAAAGGACATTAAAGAAAGAAAAAAGATATAAAAATCAACCTAAATGGAATAATTTTAGAAATTATTTCATTTAGGCCTTTTTTTTTCAAACAGTATAATGAGTCCAAGGAGGGTATATCATGAAAATAAAAACTAGGATTGACCATCAAGTACAGGGAGAATAATAAGATTCTGCTAATTCCATAATTTCACTAAATTTATTTAAATTTACTAGAAATGATTTTACTATATATTTTTCTTATTTTTTTCAAGTACTTGTTTCCCTATATTTCGGTGGTTATATCGCCATTCTTGTTCGTGTAAAAATAATGGTAACGATTTTTTTGTTACTCCATGATATATCCCTACTATATTATTCTTTATATTTCCTATGATTATATTTAACCAGTACAATCTGTGATTTTTTTTCTTCATATATCATTTTCTCCGATTTTAGAATTATCTCGTCCTTTAATCTATTAAATGTTGATTTACCATCAGTATTTATTTTTCGTTCTTTACCTAATTTTGCTTTCATATTGGCAAATTTATTTATGAATTCTTGGTTATCTACACGCATTATTGCTAGTTTGATCTATTCAGGATATTTATTTTCTTGTGATGTGGATCATATTGCATATACCGGTTGTTGTTTGGTAGCCATTCCTGGTACTACGTTAAGAAAAAGTACCAGTAATTCGGAGAATCTGACAGAAAAACAGAAAGAAGTTCTAGGAATATGGAACAATCTGAGTACAAATGAGCA
>URQL01000031.1 GCA_900550005.1 uncultured Erysipelotrichaceae bacterium | reverse complement strand
TAGTGCATGCTTTAGAAAAAAAAGAAGGGGTGGTTATCAATACCCCTAGAACGAATGGATCACCTTATATTGTCAATGTCTCTTTCATTGGCTATAAGCCTGAAGTTTTTGTTCATGAGTTAGAAAAATATGAAATTTATGTTTCAACCCGTTCTGCTTGTTCAACAAAATCTTCAAACATGTCAAGAACATTAGAAATGATGGGCGTGGATTCTAAAATTGGTGAGAGTGCTATTCGTATTAGCTTATCTGCTTTGTCTACAAAAGAAGAGTTAGATGTATTTTTAAATGCAATCGATCAAACAATGCAAAATTTAAAGAAACAGAGGTAAATAAATGAAATATGATCACATTTTAGTTCGCTTTGGTGAACTGACTACAAAAGGAAAAAATAGAAAAATCTTTATTGGAAAATTAGTACAAAATGTAAAAAAACAATTAGCTGATTTTTCAACTCTAGAATATCAAAGAACGTATGATCGTTTATACATTATCTTACATGATGAAGATCAAGAAGCAGTTATTGAGCAATTAAAGAAAGTGTTTGGTATCCATTCTTTTTCTTTAGCAATTAAAGTAGATAGTGATTTAGAAAAAATAAAAGAAGCTTGTAGCTTTTTGATTGAAAATCATGAAGGTAATACGTTTAAAATCGATACAAAACGAAATGATAAAGATTTCTATCTACATTCACAAGATATTAATCGTGCTATCGCTGGGTATGTATTTAATCATACTAGCAAAAATTTAAAAGTAGATGTTCATCATCCAGATCTACTTATTAAAGTTGAATTAAGAAAAGACTTTACTTATATCATGAATGATGTGATTAAAGGAGCTGGTGGGTATCCAGTTGGAATTGGTGGTAAAGCATTGCTTATGCTTTCAGGAGGAATCGATTCTCCAGTAGCCGGTTATTTAACAATGAAAAGAGGAGTTGAAATCGAATGTGTTCACTTCTCTTCACCACCGTATACAAGTGAAAGAGCTAAAGACAAGGTTTTACGTTTAGTTGAAAAATTAACAACGTATCATGATCGCATCAAAGTACATATCGTTCCTTTTACAGATTTACAACTTGCAATTTATGAACATAGTGAAGAAGCATATGCGATGACGGTTATGCGAAGAATGATGTATCGTGTTGCTGAAGGAATCGCTAAGAAGAATCATTGTCTAGTTTTAGCAAACGGAGAAAGTATTGGTCAGGTGGCTTCACAAACTTTAGATAGCATGTCGGTTATTAATCAAGTAACATCTATGCCAATTATTCGACCAGTCGTATGTTTAGATAAACTTGAAATCATTGATATCGCAACGAAGATCGATACTTATGATATTTCAATTGAACCTTATGAAGATTGTTGTACGATCTTTACACCAAAACAACCTGCTACAAAGCCAAAACTTTATAAAGCAGAAGCTTTTGAGGCAACTTTTGATTATGCATCCTTAGTACAACAATGTATTGATCAAACACAAACTGTGGTTATTACTAAAAATAAATCACAAAATCAAGATGACGATTTATTCTAGTAAAAATGAAAAAAGCAAAAGCAATTTATACTTTTTATCGTAATCACGTTAGTGTTGAAGATACCACGTCACTTGCTTATTACTTTATTTTATCGATTGTTCCAGCAGCAACACTTTTAACAGTGTTACTTCAGTTTTTCCATTTAGATATTTCAAAAATTACTTTTTTGGATCTTAGCTTAATGAATAAAGATGTTCTAGAGTTGTTACAAAGTGTGATTGCTTCACGCAATGTATCAGCTTATTCGATCATTTCACTTGGAATCTGTTTGTATGTTTGTTCTAAAGGGGTTTATCGAATGACAAAAAACGTAAATTATATGTACAAAGTGGATTCACTTCCCTTTGTACCGGCACGCTTTTTTGCAGCTGTGGATACGTTACTTATCCTACTATTAATTATTGGGATCGTTTTATTTGTAACGGTCGTTCCTTTGATCTTTCGTTTTTTTCATTTGTCGCCTTTATGGAATATGGTTAAATATGGAGGAAGTTTTTTCTATTCCTTTATTGTAATGGTAATGATTAATATGCTTGTTCCTTCTTTAAAATTACGTTTTAAAGAGGTTTATTTAGGTTCATTGGTCACTTCTGTATTATTTATATTGATTATTTTTGGATTTAGTATATACTTAAGATTTGCAAACTACTCAACCGTTTATGGTCCGTTTGCTTCTTTAGCTGTATTATTAATGATATTTGATTTTTTTAGTAAAGCCATTTATTTAGGCTATGCAATTAATGCATTTAATAAAACGAATGAATATATGTAGAATGAAAGGGAAAAAATATGATAACAAATGTAGAAATAAAAAAACTTGGAATTAATGGAGAAGGGATTGGTTATATCAATCGTAAGATCACCTTTGTTAAAGGGGCATTACCACAAGAAGTCGTTGAAGTAGAAATTGTTGAAGAAACTAAAAATTATAAAGTAGGAAATTTAATTAAAGTTGTTAAAGCATCTAAACAAAGAAAAGAACCAATTTGTAATTTAAGTGAGTTTTGTTTAGGATGTCCATTACAAAATTTAAATTATGAACAACAACTTTATTTTAAAAGAGATATTATTCGTGATAGTTTAGAAAGATATACAGAGTTAGATTTAAAGCGTGTTGATTTTAGAAAATGTTTACCTGCGTCAAAAACAACAGGTTATCGTGAAATTGCTTTATTACCGATCGTACGTTTTCATAAACGTTTGAAATTTGGTATTTTTCAAAGAGATTCAAAATATTTAACGATCATGAATACCTGTCAAGTACAAGATCCTTTAATCAATCGTTGCTTAAATGACTTAGAAGCAATCTTAAATGATAATGGTGCACACAGTTATAATGAAGATACACGTATGGGACTTCGCTTTTTAACATTACGTGTTTTTGGCGATAAAATTCAATTGATTTTTGTTACTGGGCGTGATCGTTTGGATTATCGTTTAATTGAAAAAATGGAAGAATTAAGTTATATTGAATCCATTTATTATACGATTAATGTCGCTAAAAAAGATGATTTTACAAGAGGACGTTATGAAAAAGTTTCAGGGAATACAAGAGAAACTTTAAAAATCAATAAACAAAAATTTATTGTTTCACCAAAATCAGATTATTTTGTTAATGTATCCTCACTTGATTCCATCATTGAAAACGTAAGTTCACTTCTTTCAAATTCGGTTCAATCAATTTTAGAAATTAATAGTGGAGTTGGTTGGTTAAGTTTAAACTTGGATTCAAAATATCAAATTAAAGGAATTGACTTTAATCGTTCAAATATTGATGATGCTAAATTGAATGCACGTTTCTTAAGAAAAGAAAATTGTACTTATGAAGCTGGAAAATTAGATGAATTAATGCCAACATTAACAAAAAATTTAAATTTTGATGCCTTTATTATTCATAACAATCATTTAGGAATGCGTCAAAGTGTTAAAGATAGTATCATTCGTGGACGTATTAAAGAAATTATTTATCTTTCTACTTCACCATCAAGCTTTGCTAAAGATGTAAAAGATTTAGAAAAATATTACCATGTAGAAACAATTATTCCTGTTGATGAATTGCCACAAACTCAAAACGTAAAAATTATCGCAAAATTAGTAAAAAAAGATGACAAAAAGAGATCTTAAATTTATTGCTATTTTAAGCATCTTAGCTATGATTTTATCAGGAGGGTATTTCTTTTATACAAAAACGAGGGCAAATAAAATCAGTCAAGCAAGTGTTTATTATCATAATGAGCAAATCATGACTTTTGATCTTGATCAAGATGCGACTTATGATTTAAAAGGGGACTATGGTACGATGCATATCGAAGTTAAAAATCAAGCTTATCGTGTTTATGATGTGGAATGCCCAAATCATGATTGTGAACAGGTTGGCTGGGTTGAAAAAGGAAGTCCTAAAACGATTTTATGTGTTCCTAATGATGTATTTATAAAACAAAATGTAGAAGAATGATGAAAAGTCATTCTTTTTATTTTAGAAAAAGTGGAATTGGTGTTATAATTATTGTAATTAGTTAGAAAGTAGGAATAAGTTATGAAAAATGTTTTTGAGGTTGAACCAGAAAGTCACTATAAGTTTGAATGGAGTAAACTTGGCGATGTTAAAGAAGGAAGAGAACATTTAGGGGAACAAATGCCTGTACTCGTTTATCGATTATTAGAATACAGTATGAATGACGTTCTATTTCAAAATTTTGGTATTGAAAAAACCAATGAATTGTTTAGACAAGCTGGTTATAAAGCAGGAAGTGAATTTGCTAAAAACATGCTGGATTTAAATGGTGATGAAGGTACTTTTGTAGCAAACCTTGCTAAAACGTTAGAAGATTTAAAAATAGGCATTTTAAGAATGGAAGAAGCAGATTTTGAAAAAGGAGAATTCACCATTACGGTTCATGAAGATTTAGATTGTAGCGGACTTCCACCAACAGGGGAAGTGGTATGTAAATACGATGAAGGCTTTTTAGCTGCTATTTTAGAAGCTTATACCAACAAACCCTATAAAGTAAATTGATTGTTGGTCAAATGGTAGCCGTGTATGTCGTTTTAAAGGTACGATTGATCATGAAAAATAAAGATCAGGATATTTTATTTGAATACATTCGTGAACTTTTATATGATACCAATCATGCTAAATTAGATCGAAGTGAACTAAGTGAAGATTGTAGTAAACTTGCTGAAGGATTGGAATACTTTGGTGAAGTCATCAAGGATGAAAAACGTGTTTTAGATCAAATGGCTTTAGGAAATATGGATGAAGAATTTAAAATATCACATAATTAGTTAAATGCTCCGGTTAAAACGATTCAAAGTAATTTGAAACATTTAAGTTGGGTCGCTAAACGGGTAGCTGCAGGAGATTATCAACAACATGTTTCGAGCTTAGGAAGTTTTTCAAATTCTTTTAATGAAATGATCAAACAATTAAATGAATATCGAGATAAGATGGAAATAATCAGCAATACGGATGCTTTAACAGGTGTAAAAAATCGTCGTGCTTTTAATGAAGAAAGTGAAAAGTTATGGCAAGAATATAAAATACGTTCCATGGTTTTTATAGATTTGGATGGATTAAAATATTGCAATGATACCTATGGTCATTTTTATGGGGATCAATATATTAAGGCGGTTTGTGAAATTTTACTTACGCATTTAAAAGAAACAGAACAACTCTATCGTATGGGTGGAGATGAATTTTTAATTTTGTCGCAAGAGGATGATCTTATTTCTTGTAAGCAAAGATTAAGTCAAATTCGTAAAGAATTTATTCAACAAATGGAAGATCGTGTACCATTTTCTTGTGATTTTAGCTATGGTTGTGTTGATTTTCATGATTGTCAAAGCGTGAGTGAATGTTTAAGTTTAGCAGATCAAAGAATGTACGAATATAAAATGACTAAACCCAATCACCGCAAATAGACAGGTAGCTCGTAATAGAGGTACCTTTTTTCATGTGAAAAAATAAATTTATTTGATTGTACAAACTTTTGCTGAAATAGGTTACACAAAATAAGGAATGTGATATAATAAGCACGTATGATTTAAAGGATGGAGGAATAGTTATGTCAATTTTATCTGGAAAAGGCAAAGTGCATATTGATGGACATAAAGATTTGACAATCAATAAACCGGTTAAAAAGATAGATACACCAAAAAAAGTTTATATTCCCCTCGTAAACGGGACGGCAACTTCTTTTGATGTACTCGTGCAAGTTGATGATCATGTTGATATTGGGACAAAACTTGCTGTACGAAAAGATCTTTATTTACCTATTTATGCATCGGTATCTGGGACAGTAGTTGGAATTGAAAAAAGGATGCATGTCAGTGGTAGAATGCAAGAACATATCGTGATTGAAAATGATGAACACTATACTCATGTTAAGGTTCTTGATATTGAAAATCCTGATTCACTTAGTTCAAATGACATTGTTGAAGCAATGAAAGAATTGGGACTTGTGGGACTTGGTGGTTCTGGTTTTCCAACTTATGTTAAATACAATCATGTCGAAAATATTGATACGATTTTAATTAATGGGGTAGAATGTGAACCTTTAATTACGGCAGATCATAAAGCAATGGAAGAAAATACAGAAGCTTTATTTGATGGACTTCGTTTTATGATCAAAGCAGCTAATGCAAGTAAAGGAATCATTGCAATCAAGGAACATAAACCTGAATTATTTAAAAAACTACAAGAATATGCTGCTAAAGAAAGCAATATTACTTGTGTAGAGGTTAAAGATCGTTATCCAATGGGATGGGAAAAAACATTGGTTCAAGAAGTGCTCAAAAAAAATTTTGAACGTCTACCTAGTGAAGTGGGTGTGATCGTTAATAACTCTTCTACAGCTATTGCCCTTTCTAAAGGAATTCGTAATGGTGAAATTATTGCTAGAAGAATTGTTACTTTATCAGGAGATGGGTTAAAAGAACCTACTAACGTAGAAGTAACGATCGGTACACCAGCAAACTTTATTATCGAACAAATTGGTGGGTATATTGATGGAGATCAAGAAGGAATCATTATTAATGGTGGACCAATGATGGGAAATTCACTAATGAATGATACTTTTGTTGTCGCTACTTATACAAATGCCATTAATGTTTTAGTTCGACATAATCAAGTTGCATTGCCTTGTTTAAAATGTGGAATGTGTATTGATCATTGTCCTGCTCATTTACAACCTGTAAAAATTATGCAGGCACAAAAAGCAGCGAATGTTGAAATGCTAGAAAAACTTGAAGTGAATCGATGTGTAAGTTGTGGTATGTGCTCTTACATTTGTCCTTCAAAAATTGAAGTGACAGATTTTGTAAGCAAAGCTAAAAGACGAGTTCAACTTGCAAATCGTAAAAAATAAGGAGGGGACAGGAAATGAAAATTACATTAAAAAGAACATCACCTCAATATCGTCAAAAGTTATCCACTATTGAAATTATGAAAACACTCCTTTGTGTTTCAAGTTTACTTTGCGTTATTTCAGTAGGTTATAATTTCATTTTTAATGGTACAAATTATGGAATTAAAGCAATTTTAATTTTTGTAGTGAGTGCAGTTGTATCTTTATTAACAGATGCAATTAGTGGTAAGCTATTTCATCGTAATGATGAAGGCGATAATAAAATTTTAAATACGGTTTTATCTCCTTTAGAAACAGGACTTATTTATGCTTTAACTTTACCAATTGGTACACCACTTTATGTTGTTGGTGTAGGGGCATTTGTTGCTGTTTTCTTTGGTAAAGCCATTTTTGGAGGGTTTGGACAAAATATTTTTAACCCAGCTTTAGTGGGACGTGTTTTTGTTCATTTATCTTTTAGTTCAAAATTAACAGCTTATCTATCTGAAGGTAGTGATATTGTAAGTAGTGCAACACCAACAACAGCACTTGCTGCTACAAATTGGGTAGGTAAAATCGATACATCCTTAGTTGATTTATTTTTAGGAAAGTATCAAGGTGCATTAGGTGAAACTTTCACATTATTTATTTTACTTGCAGGAATTTTCTTAGCTTATAAAAAAGTATTAGATGCCCGTATTCCTGTAGCGTACCTAGGTACGGTTTTCGTTTTAGCGTTTATTAGTGGTCTTGTTACAAAGGTTAACCCTTTAACAAATGCACTTATTCATATTTCTATTGGTGGTGTAGCATTAGGTGCTGTCTTTATGGCTACAGATCCAGTTACCTCACCAACGAGTCCATTAGGTAAGATTATTTATGGGATTTTACTTGGAATGATCACGATGCTTATTCGGTTAAAAGCAAATTATCCTGAAGGTGTTTTATTCTCTATTTTAATTATGAATATGTTTACACCATTTATTGATAGTGTCACTACAGGACGTACAAATCAAAAAATGGCACAACAATGGATGATCATTGGTGTATGCTTACTTGTAAGTATTGGAAGTATTGCAGGGGTAAGTACAACACTTGAACCTGTTAAAGAAAAAGAAGAAAAACCAGTTGAAGCCATTCCTGATGTAGCTTATCTCGAATATAAAGATGGTGCTTATATCATGCAAGTTAAAGGCTTTGGTGGAGATAAATATCCAGTCAAATTAGCTATTAACATTGTAGGTGATAAGTGTCTAGGTGTAACTCCAATAAAATACAAAGGAGAAACAGAAGGTTATGGTGCAAGTTTACTCGAAAGTGGTCAAGGAGAAGGCTTAAATGATCACGCTAAGGTATTCTATGATCAAGTAATCAAAGGTAGTGTTTCAAAAGAAGATTTAAGTAGTATTGATACAGCAACGGGAGCAACTTATACAGCTAAAGCAGTTGTAAATGCCATTCAAGGGGCATTTGATAACCAACCTGTTGTTAATGGTGATGAATATACATTTACAATTAAAGCAAATGGCTTTGGTGGTAAATCTAATCCAATGACATTAGAAATCGTTGCAAATAAAGCAACAAGTACAATTGAAAAAGTTACAGTTAAAGAAGCAACAGGCGAAACAGAATATTATGGTGCAAATCTTATTTCTGGTAAATCAAGTGATGCTTTAGACAGTACAAAAGCAAAAACTTTCTATGATCAAGTGTTAAATAGCCCAATTGCTTTTGATCAAGTTGAAGGAATCGATACTTCAACAGGAGCAACTATGACTTCTACTGGAATTAAAGATGCTTTACAAAGTGTTGTAGATCAAATGAGCAATCAACTTACACCAAATGAAGATGGTGCTTATGAAATTACAAGTACTGGGTTTGATAAAAATACACCAATGAAGATTGCAGTTAAAGTAAATGGAGATCAAGTGGAATATGTTCATGTTTTAGAGTATGCTGGTGAAACAGAATATTATGGAGCTAATTTAATTACAGGTAAATCAAGTGAAGCTCTTAATTCTAAAGCGAAAACATTCTATGATCAAGTTTTAAATTCTTCATTTAGCGTTAGTGAAGTTGATGGAATCGACACAAGTACAGGTGCAACGTATACGTCAACAGGAATCAAAGATGCGATTAAAAAAGCTGTGGCTTTAGGTTCATAGAAGGGGGAAAAGAAAATGAAAAAAATAATTCAACTCATGCTCTTTTTAGCTGTTATCAGTGGACTTTCTGGATTAGCTCTTTCTTTAGTAAATAATCAAACAGCACCAATCATTGAAGCCAATGGTTCATCAGCAGAAACAGCTTATTTATCAGAAATTTTCCCTAATGCATCTTTTAAAGAACAAGATGAATCAGGAGAATATGTTAAAAAATCTTACACTTGTGATGATGGTGTGGTTTATAAAGTAGAAACACAAGGATACAAAGGAATCATTTCTTACTTAATTGGTATTGATAATGATGGGCAATATGTAGGGTATGTTGTCTTAGATGCCTCAAGTGAAACTTCAGGAATTGGTTCTCAAGTAGCTGAAGAAGACTTTACAAATGCAGTTCTTGAAAGTAATGTCGATGAAGAAGTCGATACGATTTCTGGAGCGACGATTTCTTCAAGTGCTGTGGTTAGAGGCTTAGAAGAAGCAAATGAACTTTATAGTTCAAGATAAGGAGGGTTAATATGAAAAAAACAGAGATTATTAAAAAAGGTCTTTTTAGTCAAAACCCTATATTTGTTTTGTTGCTTGGAATGTGTTCATCCCTTGCTATTACAACATCACTTACCAATGCTTTAGGAATGGGACTTGCCGTTACTGCGGTTTTGATCTTATCAAATGGAATCATTTCAGCATGTCGTAAAATTATTCCTAATGAAATTCGTATTCCGGTCTACATTGTGATTATCGCAACATTAGTAAAATGCGTACAACTTTTAATGAATGCTTATGCGTTATCTTTATACAATGCGTTAGGTGTGTTTATTCCCCTAATTGTTGTTAACTGTATTATTTTAGGAAGAGCAGAATCTTTTGCAAGTAAAAATACGATTCTAGATTCTTTATGTGATGCTTTAGGAATGGGACTTGGTTATACATTAGCCGTTTTAACAATAGCTTTCTTTAGAGAATTGTTAGGAACAGGAGGAATTAATCTTGTTAATCCATTTAATTCAAGTCAAGTTTTATTAAGTTTTAGTTTATTTGAAAACTATGCTATTGGGTTACTTACTCAACCTGCTGGTGCCTTCTTAACTTTAGGTACAATTATTGGAGTAATTAATACAATTGCAAAAAGTAAACAAAAGAAAGCAGGGGTGAAGTAAGATGAAGCTCTTTACATTGTTTATTTCATTAGCTTTGATCAATAACGTTGTTTTATCTAAATTCTTAGCTGTTTGTCCATTACTTGGTGTATCTAAAAATTCTAAGAACGCTTTAAGTATGGGGGCTGCTGTAACTTTCGTTATTGTTATAGCCTCAATGATCACACATATTTTATATTATCAAGTACTAGTTCCTTTCCATATTGAATACATGGATTTGATTACTTTCATTTTAGTTATTGCTTCTTTAGTTCAATTTGTTGAAATGGTACTAAAGAAAGTATCACCTGCTCTATATAAAGCTTTAGGTGTTTACTTACCTCTTATTACAACTAACTGTGCTGTTTTAGGAACAGCTTTAGACAATATTTCTGCAGGTTATACATTTATTGAAGCAATTATTGCTGGTTTAGGTGTTTCTTTAGGCTTTACGCTCGTTATTTATATTTTCGCAACAATAAGGGAAAGACTAGAATTAGCAGATGTACCTGATGGATTCAAAGGGGTACCGATTGCCTTAATTACAGCTGCAATTATGGCTTGTGCTTTTTCTGGTTTAGCAGGACTTGTTTAATGGCTGCCATTATTTGGATCGTTATTTTAGTCTTTGTTTATGTTGGTGTTTATTTAGCTAATAAAAAAACACCTAAACCAAAAGATTGTGAAAATATTACGGCAGAGTGTCATGGGTGCAACCTAGTAGGTTGCTCCCACCATCCTGCTAATCATGAGGAGGAATAAATATGGGACAAGCTGTTCTAATTTTAGCTATTATCGGAGCTTTACTTGGCGCATTACTTGGAATTGCTGATCGATTCTTAAAAGTTGAAAATGATCCAAGGGAAGATGAAGTATTAAGTAAACTAGCTGGAGCAAATTGTGGTGGTTGTGGTTTTCCAGGATGTGCTGGCTTTGCTCATGCACTTGTAAGTGGTGAAGTGGATACAGTAGGAAAATGTCGTCCAACATCACCTGCAAATAAACAAGCCATTGTTGAATATTTAACAACAACACCTGGTCCAGATGGTAAGACTTTAAAAGTTAAAGTTTAATAATAACTAATGGTACAAAGTTAATTTGTACCATTTTTATTTTTTGAAAACGGTTTAAGTTTTTACCAAATTGTATTGCATTTGATACAATAAAAGGTTATAATATTCAACGTAAGAGGTTTCATATCTCAAATTTAGATTAAAGGACGGGAAAAACTATGAAAAATTTAAAAAAAGGTTTTGCAGTTCTTGCATGTGCTTCAATGGCATTTACATTAACTGGATGTGGTGGAGGATCTTCTTCTGCTAAGTACACAAAAGTAGGATTTGGTATGATTACAAGTGTATCTGAAAAAGAAGGGTATAACCAAATCAATACAACAATGGCAACTGTTGGAGTTGACAAAGATGGAAAAATCCAATACGTTGATTTAGATGTTGCTCAAAATAATACAAACGATACAAGTGAAACAAGAACTAAGAAAGAAAAGAAAGAAGATTATGGAATGAAAGCTCTTTCTGAAAAAACGGGTATCGGTAAAGAATGGTATGAACAAGTTGATTATCTTGAAGAAAAATTAATTGGAATGACAAAAGATGATGTAACTAAAATTGAAACTTATAAAAAAGATGAAGAACATGATTCAGTACCAGCAGAAGGAACTGACATTGCTACTGGATGTACAATCAATATTGGTGCATTCCAAAAAGCAATTGCTAAAGCATTTGATAATATGGAAGAAGTAAGTGGAGCTGAAAAAATTGGAGCTGGTGAAGTTATTAAAGTTGCTGATGATACAGTAAATACAACAGCTGCTTCAGTTGCTTTAGATAAAAATGGTAAAATTGTTTGGTCAAGCATTGATGTGGCTCAAACTAAAGATGCATCTGAAACAAGATCTAAATTAGAAAAGAAAGATGATTATGGTATGAAAGGTCTTTCTGAAAAAATGGGTATCGGTAAAGAATGGTATGAACAAGTTGGTTTCTTAAAAGAAAAATTAGTTGGTATGACTAAAGATGATGTTGCTAAAATTGAAACATACAAAAAAGATGAAGAACATGATTCAGTACCAGCAGAAGGAACAGATATTGCTACAGGATGTACAATTAATATTGGTGATTTCCAAGAAGCATTAGCAGAAGCTTTCGATACAGCAAAATAATAAAAACCGGTTAAACCGGTTTTTTTTAATGAAGAATTCGTGTATAATAGAAATAATTGAAAAGGAGGTATTTTTTTGAAATGGATAAAAAAACTCGTTATTTTTTCTTTGCTTATGACATTACTTGGATGTTCAACAGGAAAAAAATACGATTATTATAATAATTCTTTTACAGGACCTTTTGATACGATCATAGAATATCGTGCTTATTGTTTGTCCCAAGATGAATTTGATACACAACTTAAACTCATTAAAGAAGAATTAACAAAACTAGATCAATTATTTGATCGTTATACGAGCTATGAAGGCATGAACAATATTAAAACCATTAATGATCAAGCTGGTGTTCAACCGGTAGAAGTTGACCCAATTTTAATTGATATGTTAGAAAAATCAATTCAATACAATCAAGAAGTTTGCAGTAAAGTGGATATCATGATGGGATCGGTTCTTTCTTTATGGCATGATGCTCGTGAAAGAGCTGTTGAGGGTGTTGGGGAAGCTCCAGGTATAAGTCAATTAGAAGAAGCAAATAAACATACAGACATCTCATTATTAGAAATCGATAAAGAAAAAAATACAGTTTATATTCGTGATAGTAAAGCATCCATTGATGTAGGTGCAACAGCCAAAGGCTATGCTATTGAATATGTAAAACAAAAACTTATTGAACAAGGAGCAACGGCTTTTTTACT